>JAHDIP010000009.1:31084-48703 GCA_020630735.1 Saprospiraceae bacterium
GAAGAGTACCAACCGTAGTTGATGAATGTATGTAGAGCACGCATCCAACGATCCGTTAAATCTGGCTTGTAACCTGTTTCACCTTCTATTGCTAAGTTTTGAACAATCTGAAATGAGTTCAATGTTGTCCAGTTACTTGTATTGGCGTAAGCAGGAATAAGAGCACCGTGTTGTGGCTCATCAGGAAGTATTTTTGCTAATCCTTGACGTACTAAATCTTGCTGTGCGGTAGTCATCGCATTATAGTTGAGGTCGTAACAAAGTGCCATATGTGTACCACCAAAATTATTATAGTTTGCACCTGATGAATTGACATCTGGATCGTTGATCGCTAGTGATGCCCAAAATTCCATCGCACTTGCCAAAGTTGTTGCACGATCATCATAATAGGTTTGAGTATCTGTATCGTATTCTCCCTGATGCATTAAACAATCGAATGCTTCTAAAGACATCAAGCAAGCTACGATATGTTTCCGTTTTATTTCAACACCATCCCATACTGTTGGATCTTGAGCAACTAGTTTATCAAAATAAGGTTTAGAATCCCAAAAACCAGTATTGTCTATCCATCTATTGCCAAAAGCATCAGACCCATAATTCGAATTATGATTGTAATTAGAGTAACCAAGATTGAGGAGGGTAGCATAGGCGTGAATTTGTGCTTCTACTGCCTGACCACTTACTGTATTTGCTAATCTATCTTTGATGTCGGGAATTTCACTTGGACCAAAATAAATTCTTGGATGAATGCCTGTAGCTGGTGCATGCTCAATAGGACGTAATCCTGTAAAGTCGAAGTTGGTCGGTCGATTACCTAAACCAGGAGTGTCACTATTGTCGTAATTGTCCCAACCGTAGGTAAAGCCGCCAGCTTGACTTTGTGCATTTAGAGAGATGAAACTAAATAAGCATAGAAAAACAAGTAGCAAAGTTGTTTTTGGAAAATAGTAGGTCATTTGATTTATGTTTTTAGTTTTTGTAAGATAGGCTTGGGGGTAATGGCAAGGAAGTAATGGTTAATACCATAAAGTTTGAAAAGTTTTAGGAAAAAACAAAGTATTATTACACAATATTCTATTTTAAGAAAGGTCAAGGACTTTTTCTTTCAATTTTGTTGAAAAATATGTTAGTAATTTTCTCTATATCTAAAATAAAAAATTGAGAAATGAAAGCCTTTACTTATCTTCGCCCTTGAAACTAAATCATCATTATGATTTCAAAAATTATATTTAAGATAATTGGGTGGAAAGTGGATTGGACTCATGCGGATCAATGCCAACATTGCGTAATGATCGCAGCACCACATACGAGTAATTGGGATTTTATCCTTATGCGTTTGGCATTCTTTATTTTAGGCATTCCAATGAAGGCTACCATTAAAGATTTTTGGACACAATTTCCATTTGGTTTAGTCATAAAACCTATGGGCGGAATTGGTATCAATAGACGACCTAAAAAACCAGGAGAAGAACGTCCTTCTATGGTAGACGCAATGGTCGATTTATTGAATACCAATGAACGGATTGCTATGATCGTTACGCCCGAAGGAACTCGTTCAAAACGAACGAAGTGGAAGACAGGTTTTTACCATACAGCTGTAAAAGCGAATGTACCTATCGCTTTTGGTTATTTAGATTTTGGAAAAAAAGTTGCTGGAGTAGGAGGGATATTACACCCCACTGGTGATATTGATGCCGATATGAAAATTATTACTGCTTTTTATAAAACGATTACTCCAAAACATCCTGAGTTGTATGCTATGGATGAACGGTATGTTTAGTGCTTGAAAATGATTGCAATTATTGAGATTGGAAAAAACAATACAATCAATATTTTTTGAGTAAACGAGAAAGATGAGTTCATTATCAGAATTTTATTTATTAACAAAATTATACACCCACTGTACAAAAGTAACTTGATCTAATTTTTGAGTTAAACTCTTTAGACCAGTCTCTACTGTTTCTTGACCAATACGCTCTATTCGATTTTCCATTAGTATTTTGTCATACTCTTTTGAAAATTCAGGATGTCCTTGTATGCCTAAAAAGGTATTGCCTACTTGAATAATTCCGACTTCACATAAAGGTGTTTTGGCTAAGACGATAGCCTCAGGTGGTAATACGTGTATCTGATCTTGGCACATCATTAAAATGTTGATCGATTGTTGATAAGGTTGCATCCATTCTTGTTTTTGAAGAACATCAAAAGGGTGAACACCAACACACCAACCTCGTTCCGATTTTTGAACCTTGCCTCCTAATGCTTCACCAATCATTTGATGACCAAAACAAACACCTATATAAAATTTCTGCTGTTCATATAATTTTTGTACAAAGGCTTTGAGTTGATTAATCCATTCTTCATTTTCATAAACCGAACGTCGAGAACCTGTACATAAATAGACATCACATTCATCAATGTCATTTGGCAGTTGACCATTGACAACATCATAAAATACAAACTCTACTTCCGAAAATAAGTTCGAAAACATATCTCGATAATCACCAGCCATATGGTGGTATTCGTCAAGCACATGGTCGCATTCTAATAATCCGAATTTCATATTGTTTTAATTGGATTGTGATCAATTTACTTATTTTATACTAATACCCAAAAGGACTGTCGAAAAAAGCAATTTGCCAAAAGAAAAATCTGTAACGGTTTTGAGATTTTGCTGATAGCACCATACTAAAAAAACGAAAAGGATGTATGGTACGAAGAATGATAAGACGACGAATCCTTGCAAAAGATCAGGAAAGTAAGATTTTTCTATCTCCTATGTTTAATTTAGAACAAATGCTAAGTAATCACTTATGTTAAGCATCTTTCTAAATTGCGATTAAGACGAGATTTTTGCTTACTTTTTTTCGGCAAAAAAGTAAGACGCCGTAGGCATTTTTTAATGTATAATCAATTACTTAATCAACTAAATTTTATCCCAAACGCAAATGAAATGACTTCGCCCTCGTCAAAGCATCAAAACCCAGAGCAGAAAGCGTACAACCTTTTCCAGAGTTTTTAACACCCGTCCAAGCCAATGCAGGATCAAGATAATCACAGCGATTCAAAAAGCAAGTCCCTGTTTCTAATTGATTGCCAATAGCAATAGCGGTCTCCAAATCTTTTGACCAAACAGAAGCCGTCAAACCATAAGCACTATCATTCATTAATCGGATTGCCTCTGCATCATTTTTGACGGACATGATACCAACGACAGGCGCAAAACTTTCCTCTTGCATTAAGTCCATCGAGTGATTGACATTTGTCAATACTTGAGGAGCCATATAAGCTGTACCGTTTTTATGTGTAGAAAAAAGAGTAGAATCAATCCATGCTTTAGCCCCTTGCTCTATTGCAGCATCAATTTGCTCTTGAGCAAAGTTAGCAGCACTTGTTCTAACCATAGGACCAAGTGTCGTTTCTTCCAAGAGAGGATTGCCTAATTTATAGGTTTTTGTCATTGCCACAAAACCTTCTACAAATTTATCAAACAAGCTTTCGTGTACATAAATGCGCTCGATACCACAGCAGGATTGACCAGAATTAAAGAAAGCACCATCTACTAAGTTTTCGACAGCAAAATCTAAATCAGCATCTGCCCGAACATAAGCAGGGTCTTTTCCACCAAGTTCCAAACCAGCCGTAATAAAGCGTTGATTCACGGCTTGCTGAATTGCTTGACCACCTTTCACAGAACCCGTAAAAGCAACATAATCTATTCTCGAATCAGCAATAACGGTAGCTACTTGCTCATGCGTAATATGCATGTATTGAAAAACACCATCTGGCACACCAGCAGCTTTGAAAGCCTCCGCATAACGTTCGGCACAAAGCGGTGTTTGTTGTGCATGTTTTAAGATCACAGTATTGCCCGCTAAGATGGCAGGAATGATGACATTAACGGAAGTAAGATAAGGATAATTCCACGGCGCTAAAACGAGTACCGTTCCAATCGGATCACGACGAATAAAACGTTCGAAACCATCGACTTGCTCCACCGTTTTATCGGCTAAAATTTGAGGCGCAATGTTCATCATGTGCAAAGCACGTTCCTGAAAACCTTTCGTAATCTCATAAGGCGTATATCGAATTGGTCGCCCCATCTGCCAAGTCAATTCTTCACCCATTTTATCGGCATGCTCCAAAAAATAATCAACCACTTTTTGACAAACAGCAATGCGTTCATTTAGAGAAGTCGCTCGCCATATTTTTTGTGCCGTTTTTGCCTTTGCTAAAACCTGCTCTACTTCATTAGCAGTTGCCCAACTTCGTTCTACATAAACAGAACCATCAATAGGGCTTATCGTTTGAAAAGTAGTACTCATTATAGTGAAATTATTTATTTGTTAGAATTACGGTTGCTAAATGAAAGTGAAAATAAAAATCAAAATGAAAAAATACTGCTGCATTGGAGCTTTTTATTTTTATTTAAATTGTTATTCTTAATCCATCATATTCTCCCGTTCATTATCAAACACCTCTTGCGCATTCGACTCTTGAAGCAAGTCAATTAATCCATTAAAACCATATTCGATTTTATGCTCCAGTTCATTTTGGTATAAAGGGAATACCGTATAAATATTTATTGTTCGATCTTCCTTTTTGATGACGGTAAAATTTTCCTCAAAGGTAACAGAAAGCAAAATAGAGACGCCAACAAAATCGGTAGCAGTAGAGTAGGGGTTCATATCGGCATCAGCTTGAAGCGTATGACCAACTTGTAACCATGTGTCGTGATGATGTGGAAACCGAGCAGACTGTTTGAGCATAGAAACAATCCAACCATTTTCCGTTTCAGAAGTTTGAAAATTTTCAAACTCAATATCTTTTGGTAGCAACATCATAAGCTCTGCAAACTTCAATTCGTCAGGATTTTCTGCTCGTTCGTCAACCGTCATTGCATAAGTACTCATTCCAGATGTCAGTAAAATATTGAAGTCACTTTTTTCTGAATTGATAAAATAAACATCCAGATGAAAATCGGGAGAAAGCATTTCGTGGAAAACTGTAATTTCTGATTCCTCAAAAAAACGATCTAAGTGTTCCGAAATCCATTCTGCATGTTCAGGAAAATGTTCTTTGTTTTGGAATTTTTCGATGATCTCGTCTAAAGCCATAGCTTAATTTTATTCAGGTGTCACATAAGCGGCAGTAATTCCACCATCTACTAAAAATTCTGTACCAGTCGTATACGAAGATTCATCAGAAGCTAAAAATAAAGTAGCCTTAGCCATTTCTTTTGCTTCCCCAAAACGTCCCATCGGAATGTGAACCAAGCGGCGTTGTTTTTTCTCTTCAGTATTCAAAAACTTCATTAACAATTCTGTGCGAAGCGGTCCAGGACAAAGCGCATTTACTCGAATGTTTTCACGAGCATGAATAACCGCCAATTCACGTGTCATCGAAAGCACAGCACCTTTGCTTGCGGTGTATGCCAACTGTGGCGTAGCTGCTCCCAAATGTGCCACGAAAGAAGCTGTGTTGATAATCGAACCACCGCCTGCTCGACGCAAGGCAGGTATCCCATATTTACAACCAAAGAAAACGCCTTTGACATTGATGTTCATCGTCAGGTCAAAAACAGATTCTTCTGTCGAAACAGAGTCGCCATCATCGTTGTGCATGATCCCTGCATTATTAAACAAAATATGCAAGGCACCATAGGTTTTTTCAGCGAAGGCAACCATGGCTTCACAGTCTGTCGCTTTAGCTACATCGGCATGAAAGTAAGCAGCATCATTTCCTGCTTCTTTAATCATTTTTACCGTAGCTTCACCTTCAGTATCATTGATATCTGTGACGACAACTTTTGCACCTTCTTGTGCAAATAGGAGAGCCGTTTCTCTTCCTATTCCGCTGCTGCCTCCTGTTATTAAAGCTACTTTATTTTGTAATCGCATGTGTTTTTTAATTTGAAATTTACTTGAAAAAAGTTGTTCGGTCGAAGACCGATATATTATAGTGGCGTAGCTTTAGGCTACACCAAACAATTTTTTATCTATCGATAGAATGTAAAATCCTATTTACAAAAGGATAAGGTCGCTGATCGAAGTTTGTAACTTCGATCCAATATTTGCGCCGTTTTGAACGGCATCTTTTGCACGATACTAAACTCTTTCTAAAATTTAACAATCACAAGACAGACGCACAATAGAGAATGAGCAAATTTTCAAAGCTAAATACTAAATTCTTTCAAAATACCGCTTCCGTTCCCAATCTGTCACGGCACTATTATAGGCTTCTTGTTCTTTACGGAAATGATGGCTATAATGTTCTACTACGTCTTTGCCAAATGCTTTTTTAGCGAACTTACTTTTCTCAAATTTATCAACTGCTTCACCGAGTGAGTAGGGGACACGTGGCAAATGTTTTGCTGCGTAAATATCACCCTCAAAAATTTTCGGTGGTTCAATTTTATTTTTGATCCCATCCAATCCCGATGCAAGAGCCGCTGCATAAGCCAAGTACGGATTACAATCCGCCCCAGGAATGCGACACTCAATACGCAAACTTTTTCCTTTGCCCACTACTCTAAAACCACCCGTTCGATTATCGTAACTCCAAGCCAATCGAGTAGGCGCCCAAGAGCCATCCACAAAACGTTTATATGAGTTCACCGTAGGTGCATAAAAGGGCATCACATCTTCCACATGGGCAATCCATCCGCCCAAGAACCAACGGAAAATATCAGAGCCCATCACAGGACCAATTTTTTGCTTACCTGCAAAAGCATTCTCCTCGCCTTTCCACAAACTCATATGAATATGACAACTAGAGCCTGCACTATCCTCATGATACTTCGCCATAAAAGTTACCGACAAGTCCATTCCATCAGCCAATTCTTTCAAGCACTGTTTGTATACAATATGACGATCCGCCATTTCCAAAGCATTAGTATATCGAATATTTAATTCATGTTGACCAAGTCCCCATTCCCCTTTTGAATTTTCGACAGGCACACCCGAATTTTTCAAATGGCGACGAGCAGCAGCCGTAAAATGTTCCGTTCGAGTACCTTGCAAAATGTGATAATCTTCCAAGTACCAACCCACAGGTTTGAGGTCATGATAAAATTGTTCAGCCGCTTGTCGGTAGCTATTTTCAAAAACATAATACTCCAATTCCGAAGCAGCAAAAGCCGTATAGCCCATTCGCTTTGCAACGGCTAATTGTTTGCGCAAAATAGAACGAGGAGCTTCGAGTATTGGCTTATGCGTTTTTTCATTTTCCAAATCACACATCACGATAGCCGTTTTATCCAACCACGTAGCTTTTCGTAAAGTAGACAAATCAGGCACCAAATGAAAATCACCATAGCCCAATTCCCAATTCGCAAATTTGTAACCAGGGACGGGTTCCATTTCCATATCGGTCGTCAACAAATAATCGCAGCCATGCGTACCCGCATCTGCTGTTTCGATAAAAAACTCCGCATCAAATCGTTTACCCACCAAACGCCCATAGTGATCCGTAAAACCAACAACAATGGTTTCAATTTCTTCCGTCGTCACCAACATTTTAAGCTCTTCCAAGCTAAGCATTCCTTTTGTTTGCATCTGTTTTTTATATTTTATTATGGATGGTTCATCATTGCAAAGTACGGATTCTATTTGAATTGCAAATTAAAAAAAGGATAAAAATTGTAAAAATATGTAATATGTGTTTGGGCGTGCCTACGGTCAGGCTATCCACTCTTATGTACTCACTCCGTTCCGTGCATACCGCTACTATCCTTCACGCGTTAATGCTTGTTCATTCGCTAAACATCTGGTCATATCAAATGAGTTTTTAATATTGCTTGCTGAATGCTTAAAATTGACTAGGTAAAATGAGCAAAGTTTTGTTTCTTTGTAACAATGTATTTGGCATTATATGATTTTATAGATTAATTGATAGAGGTAGTGTAATGTATTCTTCAATATTCGAAAAACTACTACACAAAAAATAATAATAATGGATCAACTCCAAAAGCTCATAGTAAAAGGAAAAATACCAGATGCTCTAAATCTTTTAGGTCAGCAAAAACCAGAGCATCAATTAATAATCGTTCAACTTCTTAAGCAATGGGAAAAATTACAACGAGAATCCATGATGGGTATATTAAGTAGAGATAATGAGAACACAGAACGCAACCAGATTACAGCAAAAATTTTAGACTTAGCGTCGCAAAAAACTGATAATATAACTATAGATAGTGTCCCCAAAGCACCACAAGATTCGAAACCTGAAGAGTCTGTTGTTTCTTCAGAGATTACAACATATGTATCTTACGCATGGGGAGGAGATAGTGAAACTATTGTTGATAAAATTGAAACTGCTTTTAAACAACAAAATCTTCCTTTTAAGCGAGATAAAGAAAGTATAGGATATAGAGAAAGTTTGAAAAAGTTTATGGAAGCATTGGGTAGAGGCAATAAGGTAATAGTGGTAGTGAGTAAAAAGTATTTAGAATCACCTAACTGTATGTTTGAGCTTACTCAGATTTATCAAAATGATAATTTCAGGTCTAGAATTTATCCCGTAATACTAAATGATGCCAAGATATATAGTCCTGTCTCTAGAATTAAGTACATCAAATACTGGGATGCTAAAATAAAAGAATTGGATGAAGCAATCAAATCTATAGAAAGAGGTGTAAATATTACTGAAATTCAACAAGAGCTCAACCAGTACGAAACTATTCGGGATTCTTTTGATAAATTGGCAGCTATTCTAAAAGATATGAATGCACTTACTCCAGAGATGCATCAAAATGAAAATTTTGATCAGCTTTTTACTTAGCTAAAGCGATTGATATATTATATCAAAACCAAAAGCGATAGGTTCTAATCAAGGAATTTATCGCTTTTTTCGTTAAAATGAAAAAAAATCACACCTCGATGCAGCGAAATCGTTTTTGCTCCAATTTAGTAAGTAGAACGGTTCTAGAGAATTTATTTTTTTAACAGAAAAACAAAAGAAGTAAAAAATGAAAAAGATTCAATTAATAGCCTTACTATTTGTGTTGACATTGGTTTCTTGCCGAAAAGATGTTGATGATGAAACAGTAATTATAGATACGCCAGACCCAACAGTGATTGAAGATTACGAACCAGAAGTAGAAAACATCATGGGTTCTTTAGTCGGATATGTAGTAGATGAAATGAATGAGCCTATGGCAGATGTTGCTGTACAACTTGGAGATTTGAATACAACAACGGATACTTATGGTCATTTCTTTTTTAATGATGTAACACTAAATGCTAGAGGTACTTTGGTGACGGTAGAAAAAGATGGATATTTTTTAGGAAGTAGACGATTTTTCCCAGTAGCAAATGCTAAAAATAGAGTAAAAATTCAATTACTTACCGAAAACTTTAATCAAAATTTCACCGCTCAAGATGGTGGAACGATCAACTTAGCTAGTGGAGCTTCAGTGCAGTTTGAAGCTAATTCTATTGCAGATGCAAGTGGTACCGCTTATACAGGTACGGTACATGTAGCGAGCAAATGGTTAGACCCATCAGCACTAGAAACATTTGAGCAAATGCCAGGTAACTTACAAGGTGTCAATGAATTGAATGAGCAAGTAGTGCTAGGTACATACGGTATGATCACTGTAGAGTTAGAAGGTGATGCTGGACAAACCTTGAATATTGCTGAGGGGTCTACTGCCACCTTAACGATGCCAGTTCCTGCTAGTATGCAATCAGGTGCTCCTGCTGAAATTCCATTGTGGTCATTCAATACAACTTATGGAATGTGGGTGGAAGAATCTTCTGCTACTTTACAGAATGGGGTGTATGTTGGTGAAGTAAGCCACTTCTCTTTTTGGAATTGTGATATTCCGATGGACTATGTAGATTTATCGTTGACATTAAATGATCAAAATGGAAATGCTTTGATCAACTACATGGTTAGTATTTCTTTGGAAGATGTAGGTTGTGGTACAGGTTTTACTGGTGAGAATGGAAGTGTTAATGGTTTTGTACCTGGTAATGCAGAACTATTATTGGAGGTATACGATGTTTGTGGAAATGTGATTTATTCTGATAACATAGGACCTTTTGATACAGATACTGACTTAGGTGTAGTGACTGTCACATCTAGCACAGTAAGTTCAACAACCATTACTGGAAATTTATTAGATTGTGATGGAAATGATGTTCCAGAAGGTTTAGTAATTGCATCTTATGATGGATTGAATACCTATCATTATTTAGACAATAGTAATTTTGAAGTTCACCTTACAACCTGTACTTCGCCAACTACGATTGATGTAATTGGAGTTAACATAGCAGAGTTTATACAAAGTGAAGCACAAACAGTAAATTCTGATACACAAACAGATTTAGGTGATATTGATGTATGCGACGAACAATTGACCAATTTTATTACTCTTACAGTAGATGGTACTACTCGAACGTATTTTAATCCTAATGTTAATGTTAATTCTGATTCTTTAGGAGGAGGTTCTACCTATATCGAAGCGGCAAGTGATGATCAGTCTTATTATGTTGGCTTCCTAATTAACGGAATAGATGCTGGAGATTATTCAGGACAAAATGGTAATATAATTGAAATTATTTTCGATCAAGATACGAACTGGGAGTTTGGCGGAAGCTTTACAAATATGACTGTAACAGAGTTTGGAAGTACAATTACTGGAACCTTTAGTGGCTTGACAGACAATAATGGTCAAACGATTGATCTTACTGGAGAGTTTAGTGTCGATCAATGATAGAATAACAACCGAGTTTAGGAATGAAGTTTAAATAAAGAATATAAGATGAAAGTAAAGTTGTAGACTTTATTCCTTAGATAGTATGATCAGATGATAATATTAAGATTGCATTCTTTAAATTATCATCTGGTCTTTTTTGTTAAGAATTTAAAAACATACTTTTTGACAGAACGAGAATTGATACGAGATTGCCAACGAGGAATAAAAGCAAGTCAGTTTGAGTTGGTGAAGCGATATTCAGGGATGCTGCTATCGGTCTGTCGTCGCTATGCCCAGGATCAAGATACTGCCAAAGATATGTTGCAAGAAACCTTGATTCGTATTTTTAGACATATTGAAAAGTACCAATCTACAGGTTCTTTTGAAGCTTGGATGCGAACGATTGCTGTACGTTGTTCGATACAGTGGATTAGCAAAAAGCATTATGAAGTAGAATCTTCTGTAGCCGATTGGAATGATGATCAACAACTCAATCCAAATGTATTTGATCGATTTGGAGTAGAAGAAATCCTAAAGTTAGTAGCAGAGTTACCAGTAGGTTTCAAAACGGTTTTTAATCTAAACGTGATCGAAGGATATAGTCATAGAGAAATTTCCAAATTACTAGGTATTACCGAAAGTGCGTCTCGTTCGCAACTCGTTCGAGCACGTCGTTTACTACAGCAAAAAATTGAATTAAGTAAAAAAAAACAAAATAGTAGATTAGCATGAGTTGGGATAAATTTAAACAACGATTACAAGACGAAGCAAAAGAACAACGTTCTGAAGTCAATCCATTGGAAATATGGAATGCTATCGAATCAGAGGTGGATGCCATTAATAGTAAACGAAAAAAGCGAGGAGGTCCTTTTTATTTCTCAATATTGATGGCCGTCTTAGTTGCAGCAGGTGGTATGTATTACTTGTGGTCTAATAATACTTCGACTACTTCCACCGTGCTTAGTGATTCTACTTCACTTCATGAAAACAAAAAAACGATCCAAAAAGAACAAGCTAATCTATTACCTGAAAACCAAAAACAAAATAATACGACAAGTAATATAGAAGCAGAAAAAAATTATACCGAAAAGGATAGAGTAGAGAATGAAACAGAAGAGCATAAAACACAATTGAATACTAATAAAAAAGAAGAACAAATTACACAAACGGTAAATGAAAAGAGAACAGAAGAAAATAATAGTGTTGATATTTCTTCTACTTCGGTTTTAGAAAATAATAACGATGCTACTAATTCAACAATTTATTCTACTCAATCAATTGATATCGAAGGCAACACAGCACCAAGCCCATTTACTCTTGAAGAAAAAATACCACCTATATTTATTCGGGAAAAGCCAAACGATACTCAAAAACTAATCCTCGATAAAAAAGAAAGACCATCCCAAAAGATAAAGGAAACGAATACTAAAAATACTTTTTCGCCTACATTGCCATTAGCTTCTGAAATAAAACTATTAAACCAAAACCAAATTGAACTTCCAGATGCATTATATATTTTTAACCAATTGAATACAAAAGCAATGGCGGATGCTAAAGTGAATGAAAAAGATGCAGACGAAGATGACGAAGACGCAAAAAGAGATTCTAAAAAAACATTCTCTTATGCTATTGGAATTCAAGGAGGAGTGGGAATGGCAAACAAAATCTTAGAATCAAAAAATAATGATTTTGAACAATTGACACAACTTCGTAATGATTCAGAAACATCATTGGAGTTTCATCAATATGGTTTGCAGTTTTCGATCAATCATACATCAGGATTTGGATTAATTACAGGAATACAACGAACAGCAATTGCTGAACGAATGGATTATACCGAAACAACAGTTGAAGTAGATTCAATAATGGGCGTGCAATATGTTGTCAATAAATTTGGAGAAGATACGATTCATGTTATGGGGCTTTTACCCGAAACGACGACGACTATTTTTAACAAAAAAATATATAATACCTATACCTTAATAGATCTTCCATTTTTACTCAGCTACCAAAAGAAATTGGACAAATGGCGAGCAGGAATTCAAGCAGGAATCTATGCAAATATATCACTAAAAACAGAAGGACAAATTCAAGAAGCTACCAATAGCTTTATTAATATCGAAGAGCAACAAGAAAATGTATTTCGTTCGAATGTAGGCATCAGCTATCATGTAGGTGTTTCTGTTAGTCGTGAATTGACTTCTAATATTGCTGTAGAATTTTCTCCATACTTCCGACATTTTCCAACAGATTTTTCTGTAGACGCTTATGGCATTTCACAAAAGTATTCACTCTTTGGAGGCAAGCTTGGATTAAGTTATCGGTTTTAAGCTGTGTTAAACATCATAGATAAAGTAATAATATAGTAGATAAAGATTCAATGAATTGGTTAGGAAAATCTAAAATTCATCTAACCAATTTTTTAGACTCCATTAGTTAAAAAATTTGTACCTAATTTAGTATCTTTGTTTGGATATAACCATTCATTATAATAGTGAATAGGTGATTAAGGGAATTTGCAACATATATTTTATCCTATTCAATTTATCACACTACTTGCTATTATTTGACTGTCAAGAGCCGTAGGCTTTTTGCAATCTGGATATTATTACGCTTCACAAAAAGTACAAACTTATGAAAAGTCTAAAAATGGCAAGCCTGCTATTGCTTTTACTAATTATTAGTTGCCAAAATGATGATGACATCATTAATGAAAACCCAAATCCGAGTCCAGTCACCAATGTACTAGA
The DNA here is from genome assembly GCA_020630735.1 of Saprospiraceae bacterium. Taxonomy (GTDB): domain Bacteria; phylum Bacteroidota; class Bacteroidia; order Chitinophagales; family Saprospiraceae; genus JAHDIP01. The sequence continues at coordinate 44,537 of JAHDIP010000009.1, forward strand.
TAATTACAATCCTGAAGTCGAATTGATAGAAGCTTCAATCATTGGCTTTGTAGTTGACGAAATGGACCAACCTATTGTTGGTGCTTTTGTACAACTAAATAATTACATCACCACCACCGATGACTTTGGTCATTTCTTTTTGACGGATCAAATGATGAATGCAAAGGGAACATACATTGCTGTAGAAAAAGAAGGCTACTTCGCTGGAGGTAGATGCTTACTCCCTTCTGCTGATGCTACTAACCGAGTTAAAGTACAGTTGCTAACAAAAAACTTTGAACATAATTTTGTAGCACAAGAAGGTGGAGATGTTAATTTATCTGATGGCGCTGCAGTTTCTTTTGAATCTAATTCTATTGTTGATGAAAGTGGTAATGTCTATAATGGTACGGTAAAAGTAGCAGCAAAATGGCTCGACCCAACAGCCTTAGAAACCTTTGACCAAATGCCAGGTGATTTGTTTGGATTGAGTGGCACAGGTGAAGACGTCGTCTTAAGTACCTATGGAATGATTAGCGTAGAGCTAGAAGGGGAGGCTGGAGAAAAGCTGAATATTTCAGAAGGAAATACAGCGACTATTTCGATGCCTGTACCATTGAGCTTACAAGAAACTGCACCAGACCAAATTCCGCTTTGGTACTTCGATGAAGAATATGGTATTTGGGTGGAAGAATCAGTAGCTACTTTTGAAAACGGTCATTACGTGGGAAAGGTCAGTCATTTTTCTTTTTGGAATTATGATGTTCCTAAAGACTATATTAATTTGTCGCTTACACTAAAATCGCTTACACAAAATGATGATGAAGGAAATCCGATAGTTAATTCTTTAGTCCTAATTACTTCGAGTAATGTAGGTTCAGGATCAGGTTATACTGATAATAATGGTCATGTAAATGGATTTGTACCTGTTAATGAAGAATTGACTCTTGACGTTTTTGATATTTGTGGTTCTATTATGTATACTCAAACTATTGGACCTTTTACAGATGATACAAATTTGGGAACGATAGCATTAAATGACTTGAATAGTATAACTAATTTGATTGGTCAATTAACGTGTAATGGAGTTGCTGTTGATAATGGGCTAATAACTGTAAGTTATGATGGTCTAAGTACTTATCATTATGTTGATGGAAATGGTTTTGAATTTTCGGTTACTACCTGTCCCTTAACTGAAAGTTTGGATGTACAAGGTATTGATACAGATAATTTAACTCAAAGCGATGTTATTTCAATAGCAACTGAAGCAGATGTAGATTTAGGAGAGATAGATATTTGTATAGAGGATCTAGAAGAATTTATGCAAATAACAATTAATGGAGTTACAAATGTCTATACTGATCCTTTATTCTATACTACAAATAATTCATATACATTTTTAGAAGTTGATGATTTAGGTGTAACAATAGATATAGGTATAATAGGCGCAACAGTTGGAGAATTTAAATCTAATATATTACATATTGATGTTATAGATGTTGCTAACGGTTGGGACTTATACGATACTGTGATATTAGAAACATTTACGATAACAGAATTTGGAGATATTGGAGGAAAAGTAGTTGGTTTTTTTGAAGGTACCTTATGGGATAATAATACAAACACCGATGTGCCAGCAAGTGGTTCCTTTGTTGTACAAGTAGAATAAAAATATTTACAAACTAGCAGTATTAAATCAATACTGCTAGTTTATTTCATTTAAGCTTCTTTATAAAATACCTTAAACCATCCAAAAGCGAGCGCTAAAATTCCAAAATAAATCGCAACTAATTTGGGATTGTAAATCGATATTGCTAGAAAGGCAACACAAGCAATAACCAATGCAACAATTGGTGACAAAGGATATAAAGGCACTTTAAACGGACGTTCCAAATTCGGCTCCTTTTTACGAAGTACTAGTAAAGAAACCATCGAAATAATATACAAGGTCAAAGCACCAAAACAAGCAATCGTAATAACGTCTGCCGTTTTACCCGTCAACAAAGCACCGATACCAACAAGCATATTAAAGATAAGTGCATTCGCAGGCGTCTTATAATTTTGATGCACTTTGCCTAGAGCAGCAGGTGCATAACCTACTCGCCCAAATTCAAACGTTGAGCGACCAGCCGCTAAAATAATTCCGTGAAAAGAAGCTACCAAACCAAAGAGCCCAATCACTGTTACCACCTTATACAAAATATGTCCTTTGCCAAGTGTATGTGCCATTGCTAAAGGTAGCGGCGAATCAGAAGGTTTCGCACCTGCACTTTCATAAACTATAGTTTCCCATCCATTCACACCAATCGAAGAACTAAAAGTCAATAAGCAGAGCATGACTAAGGTTAAAATAGCAGAGCCAAAACCGATCATTACATTTCGTTGTGGGTTGATCGTTTCTTCTGCCACATTAGCGACTCCTTCGATAGCGAGGAAAAACCAGATGGCAAAGGGCAAGGCAGCAAAAGCACCTGTCCAACCATTTGGCAAGGCATTTTTTTCTAAATGTTGCCACTCAAAATGAGGTAGAGTAGACCCCGCAAAAATGAGCAGACCCACTACCGCAATAATCGTAATAATCAATTCAAAAGAAGCAGCAGCTTCTACACCATAAATATTTAATCCCGTAAAAATTAGATAAAAAACTATGGCGATCGCAATAATCGGAATAGAAGGCAGAAAAATATTGAGGTAAGCACCAATAGCGAAGGCAATAGCAGGTGGTGCAAAAATAAATTCTATATTTTGTGCCATTCCTCCGAGGAAGCCCCAATTTTTGCCCAATGCACGCATCGAGTAGTCGAAAGCACCTCCTGCTTTTGGAATAGCACAAGCTAGCTCAGTATAGCTAAAGGTAAAAGTAAGGTACATAATAATGATAAAAAAAGTAGCGGTAGCTAGCCCAAGAGTTCCGCCTTTTTCCAATCCTAGGTTCCAACCAAAATACATTCCCGAAATAACATATCCGACACCAAGCCCCCAAAGCATTAATGGACCTAAAGTACGTTTGAGTGTTTGTTGATTTTCATTTGTTGCTGACATAGAGGTTTTCGTTTGTAGGAGTTTGAAAAAAATCTACCTTTGTTGAGAGTATGTTTTAAAAGATACTCTAACTAATGAAGCCTAATATATGAGATATTTTTTACACATCGCCTATAATGGCAAAAAATATAGCGGCTGGCAACGTCAAAAGGATGCCCTCGGTATTCAAGAAGTTGTCGAAACAAGTTTGACGAAGGTACTAGGTAGACCTACTACCTGTGTAGGCTGTGGGCGTACCGATGCTGGCGTGCATGCAAGCCAATATGTCTTGCATTTTGACTTGCCACAAGCGATAGACTTCGATGCCGTTTTTCGATTCAATAAAGTATTGCCAGATGATATTGTGGTATTTGATGTATTGCCGATGGATGAAAAAGCGCATGCTCAATACGATGCTACAAAGCGAACATACGATTATTTTTTGCACTTTACAGACGATCCATTTTTGAATCCACTAAGTACTTTATACACAGAAGGTGACATGGCTGTTGATCAAATGAAAGCCGCAGTTGACTTATTAGTTGGTGAACATGATTTCAGGATGTTTTGTAAGCGACCAGATATTTATAAACATACGCTTTGCAAGGTGAGTGCTACTCAGTTGCATTTAAATAAAAAACAAAATCGCCTCCATTTCCAAATCACCTCCAATCGTTTTGTACGAGGAATGATCCGTTTATTAGTTGGCAATTTATTAAAACTTGGAGAAGGAAAAATTACACTTGAAGAATTTGAATCCTATCTGAATAATGAAAAGAAACCACCTTTCTTCAATCTGGCCTACCCACAAGGATTGTATTTATCCAAAATAGAATATCCATATTTAAATGTAGAAATGAAAAGCGAATTATTTGGCTTACTAAAAAAAGAATTTTAAAAATATTATTAAACTTTCAACGATTGATTAATTAATAACAATAATTCATTACCCAAATACTCTATTTCTTCTCGATCACTTTCGGGAGCTATCAAATCGAGTATTCTTATTTCTTCACCGTCGGCGACTAAAAAAAGTTCGATGACTCTGTGATATGAGGTTTGGTTTTTTAGCCGTTCCGTCTCTTGGGTGCTTCTAAGACGTAAGCGAAGTTTGGAGTTCAGATCTATTTTTCTTTTTCTCAAACTGTTTTTAACGATAAAATCTTT
>JAHDIP010000009.1:48803-58258 GCA_020630735.1 Saprospiraceae bacterium
AAAACGAGATTATACTTTTTACAAAGTTGATTGAAATTCATTGGTGTTTTTTATAAAAGTGGTAAATATTTATACAATATTCTTGTTCCTACAAAGAGAATCAAAAATGCCGTTAATCGTTTTACGACAACTTGCTTTAAGAGGTTAGCTCCTAAACGAGAACCAATTTGACCACCCAAAAAGACACAACACATTAGCCCAAAAACAAAATTCCAATCCATTGATAATTGGTATTGACTAAGCTGCCCCATTAAACCCGAAATAGAATTGGCTAGAATGAAAAAACTTGCAGTAGCTGCAATTGATTTTGCTTGTCCCCAGTGTAATAAATGCAAAACGGGAGCAAGAAAAATACCACCACCAATGCCTACCATTCCTGACAAAAAACCAATGCTTCCTCCTAGCGTTCCATTTAAAACAGAAGAAGATTTGTTTTGTTGTTTTTGTGAAATTGAATCCTTTAAACTTGTTTGATAAAGCATCAATAAGGCCGCTAAAATGAGAATGATTCCAAGTAGAATAAAAAAAGTGTTTTCTTGAATACGAAGTACTCCACCAAGATAAGCTAGAGGAACACTAAACAAGACAAGTGGCCAAGTCTTGTTCCAATTAAGATGACCGTTTTTAAAAAACAGGTAGGTACCACCACTTACCACCATAATATTGCACAGTAAGGCACTTATACGAAGTAATTGGTAGTCTAAACCATATAAAGCTAATATGGCTAAATAACTAGAACCTCCTCCGAAACCAACAGAAGAATAGAGTATCGCTACAGAAAAAAAAAAGAGAAACAGTTCCCAGTTATCGAACATGGAGTAGCATTTTTAAGTAGAAAACAAATGTAGAACTCTTATCTTTTTGTTCCAAATTTTTAATTCACTAAATAAAACGTATCTTTGTGGCGAAATTTGGGATGACGAGTGGGTATTCGCAGCGGCAAAATTATGAGCGTTTATTTTTTCGATGTTCCTCCAATGGTTTGTTAACCACATATAAGTAAGGCAATCTTCTAGCAAGAGCCTGAACGGAAAATTTTTAAGAAAAAATAAATTATGAACAATTTTGCGGATTTAGGGCTATCTCAGCCATTGGTAGATTCTATTGCCAAACTTGGCTTTTTAGAACCTACACCCATTCAAACAAAAGCAATTCCTACCTTATTAGAAAACGAAAAAGACCTAGTAGGTCTAGCGCAAACAGGAACAGGAAAAACAGCAGCTTTCGGCTTACCTTTAGTAGATCTTGTTGATACATCATTGAAACATACACAAGCTTTAGTGCTGGCTCCTACCAGAGAGTTATGTTTGCAAATAACAAATGAACTAGCTCAATTTGGCAAACATCGAAAGAAGTTGAGAGTACAACCCGTTTATGGTGGCTCGGATATTGGAAAGCAAATCAGAGAAATTAAAAAGGGCGTACAAATTATAGTTGCTACACCTGGTCGTCTTCGTGATCTTATTCGCCGAAAGGCAGTCAATATTCAAGAAATCAGATATGTTGTTTTAGACGAAGCGGATGAAATGCTCAATATGGGTTTCAAAGAAGAACTCGATGATATCCTTTCTAATACACCAGAAGATAAATTAACATGGTTGTTTTCTGCTACGATGCCGAATGAAGTCAGACGGATTGCGAAGGATTATATGGAAAATCCTGAAGAGATATCAGTAGGTGGTCGCAATACTGCCAATGCAGATATCGAACATCAATTTGTAATTGTTCGTCCTTCGAATCGTGTAGAAACATTAAAGCGATTTCTTGATGCTGATCCCGATACCTTTGGGTTGATTTTTTGTAGAACAAGAAGAGATAGCAAAGACGTTGCGGACGAATTAACACAATCTGGTTATAATGCAGATGCACTACATGGTGATTTAAATCAGGCACAGCGAGATAGAGTAATGAGACGCTTTCGTTCTAAGCAATTGAAAGTATTAGTGGCAACAGATGTGGCTGCAAGAGGAATTGATGTGAATGATATTACACACGTTTTTCATTTTAATATTCCAGATGATTTATCCTTTTATACGCACCGTGCTGGGCGTACAGGTCGAGCAGGTAGAAAAGGAGTTTCTTTAGTATTGGCACATCCAAAAGATGGTCATTTGTTACATCGATTGGAACGAAAAATAAAAATTCAATTTAAGGAAGTTCGCATTCCTACAGGGCAAGAAATTTGTAAAAAACAATTGTTCTTGCATATTGAAAAAATAAAAGAGGCTGAAGTCAGTGAAGATTTAGATGCATTTCTGCCTAGTATACTAGAACAGTTGGAAGAATTGGATAAAACGGAATTGGTACAACGAGTAGCGTCTTTATCGTTTAACCGTTTTCTTGATACATATAAAAATGCGCCTGACTTGAATGGTGCTGGTGGTAGAAGAAGAGACCGAGATAGAGGGCGTGATAGAGACCGAGATCATGATAGAGGTCGTCGTTCAAGAGATGGAAAAATGCATAAGTTGTATATCAATGTAGGAAACATGGACTTGGATAACAAAGGTTCATTTATTTCTATGATTTGTGATTATGCCAAAATTTCTGGTAGCGGAATTGGTAAAATCAATATGCAAAGAACACATACTTATTTTGATGTAGAGCCTGATTTAGTTTCTAAAATAGAACGTGGCTTTAAGGATGCTACCTTTGATGGTAGAGATCTTAGAGTAAACGATGGCGACTCTAAAAAGAGAGGAGCAGGTGGTAAAAAACATAAAAAGAAAGATAAACGAAAAAAGTGGAGTTGGTAATAATCAATTTGACATAAAGTCAATTAGACTCTTTCCATAGATGCTAAAAGAACAGAAAAATATAGATACATTAGATCATAATAACCTTCTAATTTCGTATGTATATGTTTCTGTTCTTTTTATTTTAGCTTTTTTTTTTCAACCAATCAGCCGATTCATTCGCTCGTTTTATAGCACACCTATCTACTTTCCCTATTCAGAATTTTGCATTCTACTATTACTGGGGGGGAGTTTGTTTTTTCTGATCTATCAATATAGAAAAAACAAGTTAGCAGACTTGGTTATTAGTCAAGTAACTGTTTTTTTCGGATTGTATATTCTTTTTGGTTTTTTTTCTTCTCTTTGGGCGGTCAATTTTGCTAGAGCCTTTTACCATTCAGCTATACTACTATCTTACTTTATACTTTACTGCTGTTTTAAAATTTGCATTCGACAACATGAAGTAAAAATAGTGAAACTATTGGTAACCTTACTGATCATATCACTATCTATCATGTGGTGGGACTATGCTACTAAGGTTATCCAACAACATATGGAATGGCGTATTATGTATCCAGGTATTTATACTAGTTTTGATGCTTCTGTTTTTTATGTGAATGGTATGATGGGGCATAAAAATAGTACGGCTATTATCGCCTATTTGTGTAGTGGAATATTGTTGATGAATGTCAAACGAGAGCGGTCGGTTTTTCAATTTATTAGTCGCTTGTTATTGAGTGTATCAATCCTCTTTATGTTTTTGATGTTGACCAGAAGTGTATTAGTCGCTTTATTGGTGGCAGTATTTATAATACTCTTTTATAGCAGAAAAAAGGAACTATTGTATAAAGTTTCAGGGCTGGTTTTATTGTTGAGTAGTGTTTACTTTATTTTTTTTGGGAACGTTCAAAAATATTTATCGAAGTTGAATATTTTTAGTTCTGTATCTACTACAGCAGATTCAAATAGGATAGAGTTATTCAAGCAGGGCCTTCAATTGTATTCAGAACATCCTTTATTAGGAATAGGAAAAGAGCAATTTACCTTACACGCAGGACAATTTGGTCAACTTATTTCTACGGAAGGTAATCTTCTTACAAATTTACATAATGAATGGTGGACAGCATTTGTAGAACTAGGTCCTTTAGGTTTCGTGCTTTTTGCCAGTATACTTCTCTTTCAAATTTATTACTTTAGAAAAAAATACAAGAAAGGAGAACTAAAGCTTGGCTTATTAATCACATTTGCATTTTTGATAGCTTATCAATTTATTATATTGTTTGAAAATTTGGCCTATGCTTTTCAGTTTCAGTATTTTTTAATGTTCTATTGGGCACTTTTAGAATGCCAAACAGTTAAAGAACAAGAGTCTCTTTTTTTTTTCAATATTCATTTTTTCAAAAAAAATCTATTTATCTTTATAGGCATTCTATTTTTTTTCTTTTCGTTTAGTTGGTATAGTGGCTCTTTAGTATTTGATGCAAAGCGGATGCAACGAGCAAAAAAATGGAATGAATCTATTACCCTTGTAAAAAAAGCATACTCTCCCTTTTATACGACATTTAAAAATCAACCAATAAAATCAATAGAAGGTTTTGCTAATTTAAGATTAAAAAAGTCCGATCGGGCATTACAAAATTATCGAGCAGCAGCAAAAAAACATCCTTACGATAAAACGACTAATAGTCAGTTAGGTAGATTGTATGTTGAACAAGGTGAATATGAATTAGCCGAAAATTATTTAAATAGAGCAATGCAAGTCGATGAATGTTTTGAAGCACCATTTTTTCATTATGCTAAATTGATGATAGAAAAAGGAGCGTATGAAGAAGCAAAAGAATGGTTGGAGTTAACTCAAAAAAATCCTAAATTGAAAAAAAGAATGCTTAAGCAAATAGAAAAGCAAATTCAAAATTAACAACCTCATGCAAGCACAAAAAAGACGAAAGGTGTGGTTGATAGGAGGCTATGGGCCCAATGGAGGGAATATCATCGCCTATCATGTTGGACTAATTTTGTGGAAGCATTTTAATTGTAAGATAACGGTCGTATCATTTAATGAAAGATGTTTAGAACCGCATCCGATGTTTGAGCACGAAGAAGTATTCGATTCTATTTTAGTAGCAGATTTTATAAAGCTGGTAGAGCCGAATGACTTTATGATTAGTCATGGTTCTTTTTCGAATCGACAATTAGGCTTGCGTGTGAAATGTGAAAAATTAATGTTTGTTCAAAGTTTTAATACCTTTAAATTATTAGACGTTTATTTTGATCATTATGTAGTGGTTTCTAGCTTTGTAAAACGTTTTTTGAAAAGCACCTATAACCTTGAAGCCCAAATCATCTCACCGTTTATCGATTTCAAAAAAATACCTAAACCGATTCCTTGGAATGAAAAGAAAGATGAATTATTGGTTTATCCAAAATTCAACAAAGATCAGTTTTCCTTTTTCTTTGCAAGTATTAAAAATCGCTTGATAAAAGAAAATATTCCATTTACTGTTCTTGATGATAAAAAGAAGATAGAACAAAAGGAGTTATATGAAACAATTAATCAATATAAATACTTTTTGACCTTATCGATTGCCGAAGGATTTGGTTTAGTGCCTTTAGAAGCTATGAGTATGGGAGTAGTTGTTTTAGGTTTTAATGGTTATGGAGGTCGGCAGTATATGCAAGTAGGTAAAAACTGTTTGACGGTAGAACACCAAAAAGTACATCGTATTTTTCCTAACCTAAAATGGGCAATAGAGAACGATTTGGAAGCTCAAAAAATAGGAGCGCAAGCTAAAGCGACAGCGACCAACTTTTCATATAAAGTATTTGAAAATAGATGGATTAGTTATTTTTTTAATATATTTGAAAAAAAGCTTAAGGTTTAAGAAGACTAAATGTTATTCGGTCGGAGACCGATTTATATGATACAGGAGTCTCAGACTCCTGCAAGCATTGCTTAATAAAAATAACGCTTAGTGGAGTTTGTAACTCCACTTGGATATTAATCGGTCTCTGACCGAAATAACCCAATTTAAAGTACCCCATTTGGTGTATTGACTTTAACCCATACCGATTTATTTTTGTAGTCCCAATTTATATGATTATCTTACTAAGGTAAATCGCTACTACCATGAACACATCTACCACTAATGCAAGAAGTATTAATGGGCATATTTTAGCAACGCTCATTTACTTTGATATTTTTAAACATCCTCTTACGCTTGAAGAAATTCATCAGTTTGCACACATCCGTTCTTCTTTAGAGGAAGTAAAAGAAATTCTCACTAAATTAACTAGAGATAAAATAATCTTCAAACATCAAAATTATTACTCTCTTACCAATGATGTTTCACAAGTAGAAAGACGAATAGCTGCAAACAAACGTGCAAAGCAACGAATGAAAACAGCTTTGCGAAATAGTAAATACATTTCAAAATTACCTTTTGTACGAGGTGTATTTTTGTCTGGAACGATTGCTAAAGGAGTGATGTACGAAGATAGCGATATTGATTTTTTTGTTATTACAGAAGCAAATAGATTATGGGTGAGTAAAATGGCGATGAAATTATTTAAGGTCGTATTTTTGCTAAATTCAAGAAGAGATTTTTGTTATAATTATCTATTGAGTAATGATAGATTAGAAATCGAAGAACAAAACTTGTATACTGCCACAGAATTAGTTACTCTAATTCCAACATACAATTACGAATTGTATCAGGAGTTTACTTCTGTTAATGATTGGTATAAAAAACATTACCCAAATAGATTATTAAAAGACGCTTCACATATTGTTTCTACAAAAAGAAGTACCTTTCAACGCATTAGCGAAGGACTACTCGATAATGCTTTTGGCGATTGGTTGAATACTACCTTTATGAATCATATGCAGCGGAAGTATGAAAAAAAATATGCGAAAGTGCTTAGTAAAAAAGAAAGAGCAATCGCTTTACGTTCTACGCCTCATGCGTCGAAAGTCCATCCAAGACATTATCAAAAAAGTTTTTTAAACCGCTTCGAAGAATGTTTAAAAGCTTTTGAACAAAAACATAAATTGGTACTAAAGCAACATATAAGATGAGTAAACTTTTATTTACCAATTCATACTTTTATCGCTTCGATCCTAAGCAATGGAAAACAAAGCAACCATATCCGCCGTTAGGTACAATCTATGCTGCTGCCCATATGCGAGAGAATGGCCACGAAGTTAGTTTATACGATACCAACCTCGTAGAAAATGTAGATGCTTTACAAACAATTTTAAAAGAACAAACACCAAAATATCTAGTCATCTACGATGATGGTTTTAACTACCTCACCAAGATGTGCCTCACCAATATGCGAGAAGCCGCTTTTCAGATGGCGAAGTTTGGAAAGGAAATGGGATGTACTGTCATCGTTTCTAGTTCAGACTCTACCGATCATTACGAACAATACTTAGAGGAAGGTGCAGACATCATTATTCATGGCGAAGGGGAGATGACTTTACTAGAGTTAGTGACGAATCTCGATAATGAAATGTCTATCGAAAATGTTTTAGGCATTAGCTACAAAACGGAAAAAGGCATCACTAAAAATCCTGCACGACCAGTGCTCCGAAATTTAGATGAGTTGGCTATGCCTGCTTGGGATTTAATAGACATCAAACCATACAAAGATATTTGGTTATCTAATCATGGTCACTTCGCTTTAAATATTGCAACGACAAGAGGTTGTCCATACAAATGTAATTGGTGTGCAAAACCCATTTATGGCAATCGGTATAATTCTCGTTCACCCGAGAGAGTCATCGAAGAAATTAAATATTTAATCGAACATTTTGATGTACATTATTTTTGGATGTGCGACGATATTTTTGGCTTAAAACCTGGTTGGGTTCAAAAATTTAGAGATCTCAAAAAAGAAAATAATTTAGCGTTTCAATACAAAATACAATCGAGAGTAGACCTGATGCTCAAGGAGGATAATATTCAAGCTTTGGTCGATTCAGGTTTGCATACGGCATGGGTAGGAGCGGAGTCGGGTTCTCAAAAAATACTCGATGCGATGGATAAGCAAACAAGCGTTGAACAAATTTACAAAGCCACTAAAATACTTCAAGATAAAGGCGTACATGTTGCTTTCTTTTTACAGTTTGGTTACTTAGGTGAAACAATGGAAGATATCGAAAAAACGATCAACATGGTCTTGGATATTATGCCCGACGAAATAGGTATTTCTGTTTCGTATCCATTGCCAGGTACTAAGTTTTATGACAAGGTAAAAAATGATTTGAAGCAAAAAGCAAACTGGACAGACTCGGATGATTTGGATATGATGTTTACTGGGACATACAACAAAGAGTTCTATCGAAAGTTGCACCGATATATGCACAATCGTTATCGAATTAAAAAAGGCTTGTTGAGTGCCAAACGAGCCGTCACCAATCCAACTAGTGTAGACGGAAGTACTGCCAAAGATTTGGCTTACTTGCTTTATCATACACCCAAGGCAATGATGAATTCGTATTTGCTCAAAAAGTATGCAAAACAAGAAGCATGAATGCCAGCTTCGACATAGCAGCTACTACCTACGATGCTACCTTTACGAATAGCACGATAGGTCGCTTGCAACGAGATCGAGTATGGACTTATCTAGAAGCACATTTGCTAAAAGATAAACCATTAAAAATATTAGAACTAAATTGTGGAACAGGAGAAGACGCCTTATTTTTAAGTATAAAAGGTCACGAAGTAATTGCTACAGATATAGCTTTCGAAATGGTAAGTTGTAGTAAAGAAAAACTGGCAACAGCAGATGTGAAAAATGTCGAAGTGCTGCAACTAGATGTCAAAAGATTAAAGGATAAAAAATTTCCACATCAGTTTGATTTAATTTTCTCCAACTTTGGTGGCTTAAATTGCTTAAGCAAAGATGACTTGGTAAAATTGAATAATGCCGTTAAAAAACATTTGAAACCAAAAGGCAGATTTATAAGCGTAATAATGCCTTCTTTTTGTATAATGGAAAGTTTATATTTTTTAGCAAAGCTAGAATGGAAATCTATTTTTAGAAGAAATACAAAAGATGCATTAAACGTAAATGTAGAAGGTGAAGCAATAAAGACTTGGTACTATAGCCCTCGGCAATATAAAAATGTATTCAGCTCTAATTTCTCGACCATCAACATTCAACCAATTGGTTTTTTGCCATCATATTTTGAGCAACTGGCAAAAAAAAATCCTAGCCTATTGAACCTTGATCAACTATTAGGTCGTTTAAATTTTTCGAGTATAAGCGACCATTTTTTAATAGACTTTGAAGTGAAATGATACGTTCATGGTTAACTAGTCTTTAAACACAAAAAGGAATGATTATTATAGTTTAACAAATAGAATGAAAAACAAAGGACATATCTCGAAGAAGAATGTCATCAGCTTAGTAAAATAAGTCAAAGACCTATTTCTACAAAAGCAGTATAGTACTGCGACTAAAGTAGTGGGATGCTCGGACAAATATTGTTTGAACACTAGCGAAAGCTTTAGCCAGTAGCTAAAAGAGAATAGGCAAAAGGAGTTTATTTGTCCTAGATTTTCGCCTTCTTTTCATCGATGAAATCGAAGATTCATGAACACCAAAGATAATCAGGTGTGAACTAAAAAGAAGGACGCCGTAGGCAAATGCCAAAAGCACCCTACAAAATTTTAGCTTAAGTAATGGGTGAATAATAAGTTCCCGATTTGGAGA
>JAHDIP010000181.1 GCA_020630735.1 Saprospiraceae bacterium
TGTTAGAAACAGCGAAATAGTCAAGCGTAGTTGCAAACTACGCTTAGCAGATTGGTTGTTTTTTGGACTTAAAGAAAATTTAAACAGATGAAATATTTCAGTATCAATTGAAAACTGAGTTAATAATTTATAATCAATTAACAATCACATCTTTAACCTCCTGATTTTTTGGTCTTGCTATAGCCAGCATCGAGTAAAAGTCTCATCACTTTTTCTCGCTGATTGCCTTGGATGATAATCTCGCCGTCCTTGGCAGAACCACCTACACCACATTTTGATTTTAGCATTTTGCCCAAATCTTTCAAATCATCAGTACTCCCTACAAATCCAGTGATGAGGGTTACTTCTTTACCTCTGCGTTGTTTGCGGTCGATGAATACACGAAGGTTTTGTTGAGAAGGCTCAATAGTTTCTGCATCTTCATTATCGTCGTAGTTATATTCGAAATCAGGATTAGTAGAATAAACAGTGCCTGATCTATTTTTTTTGGATTTCTTTCCCATGGTCTATTTTTTGTTCTTTTGTTTTTTCCAGTTAAAGTTAATCATTTTTAGGATTAAATAGCCCAAACCGCCCATTCCATATTCTGAATTAGATAAAATAACGACACCTGTTTGTGTTTCTTTTACAAATCCCGCAAAAGTACGGTGACCACTCGTTTGACCAGTATGCAACACGACATCATGATAGCGTTTGTTTTTGAGCACGTGCCAGCCTTTTCCTGCATATGATTGTTTGGTCAATTTAGTCTTTACCTGCGACTTCTGAATATTGGTTAGTACTTCACCTAATTCATTTTGGTCGCTATTGATATTAAAATTGATAAAGTCTACTAAATCTTGCGTGGTTGACTTCAATCCCTCAGACCCCTGAAAAGATTGGAAGGTCCAATAAGGTGTTTTTAATCCAGCAATAGAATAGCCTTGTGAGATACGTTTACATTGATCTGGGGTAATTTTTATACGTGTATCATCAAGCCCTAGAGGTCGAAGTATTTCATCGATAAGTAATTTGTCGAAAGGAACTTGACACACACTTTCTATTGCCAATTCAATTAAAGCATAATTGACATGTGAATAAAAATAGTCTGGTTTATCTTCAGTAGGTATAAATTTTTTATAGAAATTTAAGAGGTCTTTTTTGTTGTAATGTGCATAAGGATTATTGTCTTCTTTTTCTTTAACTCCAAACTCAAGTGGCATACGAGGTAAACCTGAGGTATGCGTAGCAAGTTGTTCCATCGTTATATCCTTACCATAGGTATTTCGGTATACTTCTGGCAAATATTCGTTTAAAGTGGCATCGTAACTCATTTTGCCCTGCAAGACCATTTTTTCGAGTAAGGCTGCAGTAAACACTTTTGTTAGTCCTCCTATCTCGAATAAAGTCGAATTGGTCGGTTTATGAAGAGAATCTTTAGAGATGGAGCCATATTGATAATTGAAGATCGAATCTCCAACTATAACACTAATGATAAAACCAGGTGTTCGTTCGGTATTTACTTCCGTATCGTATTTAATGATTTTATCTATTTCTGTTTTGATCTCCTCTTTTATTTGAGCTGATCCAGAAAAACTATAGCTAAGCAAAGCAAGTATAAAGAATAGACGCATAAGAATATTTGTTTAGCATTTAGGTAGTAAGTACACTGTAACATAAATTTCTTACAGTCTACTAAGGGGGTTACTATAAAAATTAACCTAAATTGTAAAGTAATGTTTTCCAAAGGAGTTTATGTCAAAATAGTTTTATGAGATAAAAAAGAGCCTTTTTAGTCATCCAAAATTAATTGAATTAAACTCTAATATGTAATAGGAGGTTTTAATTTTTATGAGCATTTTTGTTTTAACTGACCACAAAAGAGGTCTTTAAAATAACTAAAAACAAGCAATAAATGTTGCTTTTGGGGTGTTAAGAAATGGTCAAATAATAACTTACCGATTTGTGGTTGGCAATTTTGAGTTGCAGACCCGACCGCTAGCGGTTCATTTCGTTGAAAAGATTTCCAAAATCTTTTCTGCTTTGCAGCACTGCATTCATGTCGAAAAGCCTCGCGATAGCTAGGCTATGGCTGGCTTGTACCTCTAGGTACAAGCTCATCCAATTCCTTGTCTAAACTCAAAATTCCCTTGCCAAAATACGGAACTTATCTTTCTGCCATATTGCTTAAAATCAATACTCTCTAATATAATGCCTAAATTTTCTTTCCTTTTATGGCATTTGCAATATTAACATCCATTGCACGGTGTGCTAAGGGGCTAGTATATGTGTTCAAATCCTCTATTGCCCTGTTTATAACGTCTTTATCTGTTCCTTTAGTTGCTTCCTTTAACAAATTTGTTAAAGATAAAGTTCGCTTTTTTTCTTCATCAGTTAAAATTGTACTGTTTTGAACAACAAATTTTTCTGAAGCTAATATGATGTTGTTAGCTTCGTTACGAGCTTCAAGCAAAGCCCTAGTTTTCATATCTGATTCGGCATTTTGGATAGAATCGATTAGCATTTTTGCCATTTCTTCTTCACTAATTCCATATTGAGATTTGATCTGAATCTCTTGTTTTACGTTTGAGCGTAGTTCAGTGGCACGAACAGTCAAAATACCATCTGCATCCAAAATAAAGTGAATATCTATTTTGGGCAAACCTGCTGGCATTGGAGGAATGTCTTTCAAGATAAATTCGCCTAACTTTCTATTATCAGCTACCAAATCTCGTTCGCCTTGGTATACGGCGATTTTAAGATTTTTTTGCCCATCAACAGAAGTCGTATATTGGCGACCAACTTTAGTAGGTACTTTTGAGTTTCGAGGAATAATAACATCTATTAACCCTCCAACCGTTTCGATACCAAGCGATAAAGGTGTAACATCGAGTAAGAGTACATCTTTTTGGTTGCCTGCCAATACATCTGCCTGAATGGCTGCACCTAGGGCAACGACTTCATCAGGGTTTAATTTGTCATATACTTCTTGTTTGAAAAAAGTAGCAATATTTTGTCGAACTAAAGGTACTCTAGTTGAACCACCAACCATCACCACATGGTCAATAGATTCGACACTAAGTGCGGCATCTTTTAATGCGCTTTTGCAAGCATCGATCGTTCGTTGCACAAGACTTTCAATACTACTATTAAATTCATCTTTAGTGATAGTGCAGTTGATATTTTCAATAATACTTTCGAAATGATCTGCTTTACTTAAAGTCTTTTTAGCTTTTTCTGCTTCCAAACGAATCCGTTGACTGAGACTTTTATTCGCAGCAAGTCCTGTAGTATCTAAATTATTTTTCTTAATCCAGAAATCAACTATTGCTCGATCAAAATCATCGCCCCCTAGAAAAGTGTCTCCATTAGTCGCTAGTACTTCAAATATTCCATCTTGAATTTGTAGAATGGATATATCAAAAGTACCACCACCCAAGTCATAAACTGCAATGGTTTGAGCTTGTTCTTGGTTTTTATTGATGCCATAAGCAAGGCTAGCTGCTGTAGGTTCGTTGACGATACGAAGTACATCAAGACCCGCTAACTTTCCTGCATCACGAGTTGCCTGACGTTGACTATCGTTGAAATAAGCTGGAACGGTAATAACAGCCTTCCTCACTGTTGCCCCTAGTACTTCTTCAATTCGTCGCTTAAGTTCTTTCAGAATTTCGGCAGACAACTCTATAGGAGTATAATATTTATCTTTTACTCTGATTTTGACAAGACTTTCGGCATCTTCATCAATAATTTTGTAGCCAAAGTATTGCTCTACACTTTCGATATCATTGTATGATTTGCCCATCAAACGCTTGACAGAATAAATCGTATGTTGCGGGTCGGTTATCAGTTTCTCTTTGGCAGCATCACCTACTACAATTCCTCCATCCTCAGTAAAATGTATAATGGATGGGACGAGTGTACTTTTTCCATCTGCCCCTTTTACCGCTGTTGCAGTATTATCTTTGATGTAAGCTACTAAACTATTGGTCGTACCTAAATCGATTCCAATAATAATCTCACTTTCTTTTTCTACTTTACCTTCTTTTATATTGATCGCTATTTTTGCCATTCTTTTTTTATTTTAGGCTGCAAATATACACAATCAAAAAGAGAATTTCTGATATGTTGTTTATGTAGTGTTTTTATCTAAACTATAGAATTAGTTTTTTAATCAGTCTTTAAAATATTCTATCAGCTTTTTGATCGAAGCTTTCATTTCTTGTTTTTCTGAAAACTCTAATAGGTAATTTTCTAGATCTATACGTATTGCTTCATTTTTGCTTGATGTAATTTCTATTGATTTTAGTTTTTGTACAATAGAAATTGGCTTAGCTTCAGATGAAAAAGTGTATTCGGTCTCGTTTTGGTATAGTGTTAAACTCTGATTACCAATAGTGATATAATCGTTCTCTATTTTTTTTATTGAAGTGGAGATATTGAAAAAATATATAAGTCCTAGTGGAATGAACGCCAATCCTGTCAAACTATCAAAGAATTCTTGAAAAGAGGTAGGAATTCCATCTATTAACAATAGAAACAAACCTATGACTACTAGAACAATTGCTAAAATTTTTCGAGTTTGTAACTTATCTACTTTATTTTTAGTTGTATACTTTTTCATTAGCTTTGAAAAAAGATGACTTATTAGACTGAAAGAATGAGTCAAAAATTCAATTGACTTTTTTGCTTAAAAATATCGGCTATAAGCAGCAAAAGGCATATTACTAAATATGACATTATCCAAAAAGGGGATCAATGATGCGGTAAAAACAGATGGACGCTTGAAGGCCAATTCTACTCGATTTTTTTCATTGAACCAACTTACACCAAAGGAAGGCACAAGATTCAGTTCAATATTATCAGCAGCTGTACTAATCGCATTTTCAGTAATAATACTCCAATGATCGGTAATACGAACGGCACCACCTAAGCTGATGGTAAATAGTCCTCCGTCTGTAGTTACTGCAGTTCCCAAATCATTTAAATCTTCAGAAATAAAATAAAGATTAGTACTTAAATTAAAAAACTGATCAGGTTTACCTCTAGTCCAAGAGGTATAAAACTGTACAGATCCTAATCCTCCACCATCTACAATAACGGGAAAAAAAGCAGTATTAAACCCCGCAGCCCAACGTCCTTTTCGACCACTTCTCCCAGCAAATTTAAGCTTAAACATAAGAAGTCCTGGAAAAGCAAGCCCCCCACCAACAGTAAAATTATTGCTTACTGCTTTATCGAAAGTATGCATAGCCCCCCATACTGTTCGGTATTGTCGTTTACCTTTGGATATTAGAAAAGCCGTCTCGCTTGCAAAAAGTGTAGTAGGTCCTTCCGTGTGTACTTGATAGCGACCAGAAGGTTTTAGACCTGGTTGAATAACCGTAACGGAGTAAACATCGCCTAAATCAAATGATATTTCTTCTCGATCTGGATTGAGTTCCATGATCACTTTAGTATCATTGATAGATTTGATTTGACCTTTATATTTAGTGCCATCGTCCATTTTTACGAGATGTACTTGAGTTTCATCTGTGAGGTCCAGTTTGCCCTTGAATGTTTGGGCAAAAGTAAAAAAAGGTAATAATAGAAAAATCAGAAAACAGAAAATTATTGTTCTAGTTTTTAGCATTGAATCGATTCTTAATTAAACTTCTTTTGATTTATTTTAAACGTGCAAATAGGCATTATGCATACAAAATATGGTAATTATCTTGAAAAGTTATTTTTTTATCTTAATAATTATATACTTTTTTAATTTCACCTATACTCTATTGGAATAGAATTTGATATCGTATATATAGATATTTAAAAATCCTCTAATTTCTAGTTTTATTAAAATACATAAAATTAGTTCCTCCCCTCTTCTAGTAATTAGGAGACTCCCCTTTTTATTTTTAAAACTCAGTACTCCTCCTATTATTAGCTATCGTTTAACTATCAGTAGCTTTAATTGTTAGGCAATCCGAAAACCATTTTATTTTTAATAGAATTATACAAACTCATGTAGCTCTATTTCATTCCTCCAAATAAAACTCAGCCTATTTCTAAAGAGATTCCTTTGTCACAAAAAAAATATACTTTAAATAACTAACTTTAATTAATCAAATGTACCTTAATTATCAAAACCTAAGATCGACATTTTTCAAGATTGCGCTGCTTTTCAGTCTAATAATATTCTGCCAAGGGCAAGTATTCTCACAAAATGAAGTACGAAAAATGATTAGCAAAGAAGCACTAAGCTTAAAAAAAATCAACACGCTAAATCCATTTAGTCTTTCTTCAAATAGGTTAGCCAAAACAGATATTGCTATTGCAGGAAAAAAAGAAATATTTAATCTAGATCCTGTTTTTAATAAAAAAGCGATTCAAGCTCAAAATGAATTGCTCAAAATAAATATTCCCAGAGCGGATTTGAGTCCACTAACTTTACAATTAAAAAAGGTAGATATCTTTACAGATAATTTCATCTTTAATACTTCGTCTAATAAAAATAAAAGAGTAGACTACGATAAAGGCCTCTTTTATTGGGGGGTCGTAGAAGGCTATGAAAATTCTGTTGTAGCCATTAATATCTTTAATGATGAAATCTCTGGAACCATTGACCTGGGAGAAGAAACGCTGACTTTAGGAAAAGTAAGAAATGCAAGTCAGCATATATTATACATGGAAAAAGATTTAGTTGATAAAACTAGACCTACTTGTAATACTAGTGATATAGATCACGACCTTCATCAGCAAGCTGAAAACCAAGTCAGACAAAATCCTAATCCAGATAATTGCATCAGGATGTATATAGAAATTGATTACGATTTATATAGTCATTTTGGTAGTACAGCTGCAACCTACAACTATATAACAGGTGCTTTTAGTCAAGTAGTCTTACTTTATGCCAATGAATCGATCAATATGACAATCAACCAATTGCTCATTTGGGATACACAAGACCCGTATACTGGAACATCTACTAGTGACTTTTTAAATCAATTTTCTGGAGCAGTAGGTGATGGATATAATGGAGATTTGGCCCACTTAATCGGTATTAGTGGTGGTGGTGGAATTGCCCAATTAAGTGTAGTTTGTAGCAATCGTACTGGTACTGGTTATAGCGGAATCAATACTAGTTATAACGATGTACCTGCTTACTCTTGGACAATTGGAGTTTTGGCGCACGAGCTTGGGCATAACTTGGGTTCTCCTCATACGCACAACTGTAGTTGGAATGGAAACGATACTCAAATTGATGATTGTGGAAACACATATCTTGATTCTCCTCCAGCCTGTTTTGATGCAAATAATCCAATCATTCCTGATAAAGGGACAATTATGAGTTATTGTCACTTAAGTTCTGGAAATGGCATTGACTTAAATTTAGGATTTGGGCCTCAACCTGGCGATCTTATTAGAAGTGAAGTTTATAATGGAGCTTGTCTTTCTGCTTGTCAAGAATGTACGGAACAAGGTAATCCTTGTGATGATGGTAATCCTTGTACTATTGGTGATGCAATAGATTCTTATTGCAACTGTACTGGAGCTGTTACGCCCGATTCTGATCAAGATGGATTTTGTGGTGAAAATGATCCAGACGACAGCGACCCTTGTGTCCCAACTCCTTGTACAAACTGTACATTAACTACGATCTCTATTACAGTCGATCAATACCCTGGAGAAACAAGTTGGGACATTGTAGATGCAAACGGTGTAATAGTCTTTAGTGGTGGTGGATATTCAGGTTCTCCTGCAACACAAATTAGACAGGTCTGTATACCTGATGGATGTTATGATTTTGTTTTTAAAGATCAATACGGAGATGGAATATGTTGTGGTTATGGTGAAGGATCTTATACCGTAACAGATAATCAAAATAATACAATTGCTTCTGGTAATGGTAATAACTCTTCTTCCGAAACAACCAATTTTTGTTATGACAATACCACTGGAGGTTGTACTGCAGGAACAGCCTGTAACGACAATAACCCTTGTACAACTAATGATGTCTTAGATGCAAACTGCAACTGTGTAGGTACCTTTGCTGATGCGGATAACGATGGTGTTTGTGATGCTAGCGATGTTTGTCCAAACGGAGATGATACGGTAGACTCAGATGGTGATGGTGTACCTGATGCTTGTGATAATTGTTCGGATAGTGGTACAGCTTGTAATGACAATAATCCTTGTACTATAAACGATGTAATAGATGTAAACTGCAACTGTGTAGGTACATTTGCTGATGCGGATAACGATGGCGTTTGTGATGCTGACGATGTCTGTCCATCAGGGGATGATAGCTTAGATGCAGATGGAGATGGTCTACCCGATGCTTGCGATAATTGCGATAACGATTTGGTAAATACAGCTTGTGATGATGGTGACATTTGTACAATAAACGATATTTTTGACGCCAATTGTGATTGTGTAGGTACATTTCAAGATAGTGATGGAGATGGTATTTGCGATGCAGAAGATACCATTGATTGCGCAACCTTAACAACTACTTTCTCTGCAGCTACATTAACTCATTCAGGTGCCGACTTTAGTACAATAGATTTGACCTTCACGGAAATGGTCGAAAATGTATCTTTTACACTGTCTGATCTAGATCAAAAAATAAATGGCAATGCTACTGGAAGATTTATTGACGAAGTAACGATTACTTATATCAATGGTGCTGGAAACACCATTATTGAAGGAGTATACAGCGGAGCAGATGCTACTGAAACTACGATTACTATAAGTGATTTTGTTCAATCTTTGACAGTTGCATTAGGTAACGCATATCAAGGTAATACGAATACTAGCTCTAATGCTACTCAAAGCATCAATCTGGGTACAGTAAGCTATTGTATTGTAGATTATACCTGCCATGTTCCGAGTAATGTTACGCATCTAAATATTTCTGGTAATGTTGTAAAATTAAGTTGGGACCAAATGTCAAACATAAAGAAATATAGAATTCAATACAGAGTCTTAGGTACGTATTCTTGGATTGAAGTTATCAGCAGATACAACAACCGTTTCTTAAATGATCTTTCTACAAATACAACATACGAATATCGAATTAAAACGGTATGTACTTCTTTATCTTCTGTTTGGTCAGATATCTATTCTTTCCAGACAGCAAATGATCTTTGTGATCGACCAACCAACTCAACACAAAGTAACATTACCGAATCTTCAGCTGTGATCAATTGGTCTGCTGACCCAACTGCATCTAAGTACAAAATTGATTACAGTCTTGTTGGCTCAAATTGGACAACCTTATACACTAATAATCCATATGTTACTTTATCTGCTCTTAATAGCAATTTAGAATATCAGTATAGGTTGAAAGCGAAATGTGCAAATGGATGGACCAATTGGAGTGAAAAGTTTACTTTCTTAACTTTGGGTGCGATATCCTTTGAAAAACGAGAAGTCCTCGTAACTGATCAAGGCGAGCTGTTTAAACTTAGTCCAAATCCTGCTAGTGATCTCATCAACATTACTTCAAATGAAGAATCGTTTAAATTAATGCTGGTCAATTCTAGTGGAATGATTTTAAGATACATGATGGACAATAGTTTTAATGCTCATCTAAATGTTTCTGAGTTACAAACAGGTATCTACTTTATTATTGTTACCAATAGTAACGGAGAAACACAAACGAAAAAGTTTTTGAAAAACTAATCAATAGTTAATTTATTTATACAATTTATCTGAAAGGCTTAGAGTAAAATTACTCTAAGCCTTTCATGTATCTATATCTATTTTTCCTAATGGTCACTTGAAATCACGCTTTCATCGTGACATATTGCTTACCAAGATGAAATAGTCATTACATTATGTGTTTAAAGACAATTCAATCATAGACCTTTCTTATTTTGATATTTTTTAAAAAAAAATTTCACATTCTCACAATTAGTTAATATATTGTTATAATGCAATCATAAACTAAAACAAATACTATGACTGGACTTGATTACTACATTAGTTGTTTTAAAAAATATGCACAATTCTCTGGTCGTGCTAGACGAAGTGAATTTTGGTACTTTAACCTATTTCATATACTTGTTCTAGTTGGGATATTTTACATTATTATTACCCTTAATATTCCTACCTATTTTATTGCAATATTATTATTTTATTTTGGGTTTTCTTTTATACCTAATCTATCTGTAACTGTTAGGCGACTTCATGATACCAATAGAAGTGGTTGGTGGTACTTTATTTCTTTTATTCCTTTAGGTTCTTTTGTGTTACTTATTTTCTTACTACAAGATAGCTATGAAGGAAGAAATCGTTATGGTTTAGACCCCAAAGCTCCTCCTTCTTTAAAAGAAGAAGATCTTTATTTGGATCATTTAATCGGAGATTATGATGACGAAAAGTATGTGTAAAGTGCTTGTACCAAAATAAGTGCTGTATATTTTAAACAACTTCGTTATATTGTGCATTTTAGACCAAAGAATAACAAATGAGAAATGCACTAAATGAAAAAGAAGTCAAATTATTTATTTTATTAGGAGGCTTTTTTATTGCCAATGCTTTAATTGCAGAATTCATTGGTGTAAAAATATTTTCTTTAGAAAAAACACTAGGAATAGAGCCTTTTAGTTTTAATTTTTTTGGAGAAAAAAACCTTTCTTTCAATCTAACCGCCGGTGTTTTACTATGGCCAGTAGTGTTTGTGATGACGGATGTCATTAATGAATACTACGGAAAACGTGGAGTTAGATTGCTTTCTTATTTAGCTGTTGGACTCATTTCTTATGCATTTATTATGGTGTTTCTTGCTATTAATTTAGACCCCGCAGGATTCTGGCCACAGTCGCATATTGACCCTACCCTATCACAAATTGATAAAGACGCTTTATCAAAAAAAGTTGGTGATTATAATTTTGCTTTTTCTCTAGTTTTCGGACAAGGTCTCTGGATTATCATTGGCTCCTTAGTAGCTTTTTTAGTTGGACAAATTATCGATGTAATAACTTTTCATCAGATAAAGAAAGCTACAGGAGAAGGGAAAGTTTGGTTACGTGCTACTGGTTCAACTTTAGTTTCTCAATTTATAGATAGCTTTGTTGTTTTGTTTATTGCTTTTTATTTAGGAGCTAACTGGAGTTTAGGTTTAGTATTAGCAATAGGGATTGTGAATTATATTTATAAGTTTTTAATGGCAGTAGCTTTAACTCCAGTCATCTATTTAGTACATCATATTATTGATCGATATCTAGGTCAGAAACTAGCAATGAAGCTGAAAAAGATGGCAATGAATAATTAGTTACTTTTACAAAAAACATTTTAGTTCAAGTTTGAAAATTTTATTTAGAGGAAAACAAAAAATCAGAATAAGCAGCTTCAAAATATCTATGCTTGTTGTCTACACTATTGATGATAAAATTGTGACTAAATTCTGGCAACTTATCTGATAGTATATTATTACATTAAAGGATAAATAAATTCATTTTATTTTTCTGAGGCTCAACCATGAATCAAGAAGATAACTGTTCATCCTTATACGTCTTTTCCTTTTCCGTTTATCCTCTTCCCGATTAAAAAAAGTACTCTTTATCTTTTCTATAGCCTACCCTTTAAATGGTATTTTTAGCACGTATTTTTTCTGAATAAAAAGTTATATGATTTTTCTGAAATTTAATTTTATTTCGTATCTTACTAATAAACAAATTCATACAATTAAATTTATTTAAAATATCAAATATTTATATTAATAAAGACATTTATCCTACTTTTAAAGCTTCTCATACATTGATAATATTAGATATCTTTGTATTATCAAAATCTCACATACTTATTTGTAAATACGATATTCCCACCACCGATTTTTTTCCCACAAAGCATTGATTTAGATATTAAAACAAATAGAGAAAATCGATTATCTAAACCGATTTTAGTGACAACAAAAACAACATTCACACTTGATGAAAAATTCCCTTTTTGAGGGCTATTATATAATGAAGTAACTATACTTCAACAACAGATTTTACCATGAAAATATACAAACTAACGCTTTGGTGTTTGTTTGTCTTTGCTTGTGTATTTCCAACATTTGCACAACAAGAAAAAACACCTGAACAAAAAAATGCTTACCAAGAAGTCGTAAACATTTATGAAATCGTCGCAAAAGGCGATCTTGAAACTTTCAAGACTTATGTTCCTACCTTAGAAGAGTTTAAGACAATCGTCGAAACGCTTGAAATCAAAAACAAAAAGCAAAAAAACAATATTGGTTTTGACATCGAAGCATACTACGACAAAAAAGTACTTCGCATTTATGAATCATATGTGGCAACTAGCTCTGCAATGCGAACTAAAGCAAGAGGAGCTAAAGTCAAATCTAATGATTCCAAAGTACGTGCTAGTAAGGGAAATATTGGAGTAAATGGCATCTTGAAAGTAGAGGTTCAAGGCAATGAACATATTTTTGGAATTGAGCAATTACTATTTGTAAATGGCAAATGGTATATGTGGGACAAAGTGATCTGGAAAACCAAAAAATAATCCCTAAATGTTTAAAATTATAAAGATGAAACGAACAATTTTACAATTCAATATAAAACAACTAG
>JAHDIP010000182.1:0-4084 GCA_020630735.1 Saprospiraceae bacterium
GTGTATTAAATGTTACTCCCCTAGGGACATTTTGTGAATACCATTTCGTTTCAAGAAATCAGCTAATTCTTTAGTGGAAGAAAAATTCCCGATGGGGCGAAATTTTTCTAGGAGTCTAGTATTTTGTTTTTTTAGAGCATCGTATGTAGTAGGTTCATGTTTGTTATTCCAAACTTCTAAAGCTTCCTTTAGATTTGTAATAGGAGATTCTAAAAAACAATTGAGTAGCTGTTTCAGTTTTGGAGTTAAATCAGGGAGTACATTTTCGTAAAGTACCTGTTGTTGATTTTTCCCAAAGAGCTGAGGATTTCCAAAACTAGTCATCATTGTAAAATTATTAGGATCAAAAGGCAGCGTAGTAATGTGATAATGATTGAGATGCGTAATGATGTTATTATTTGCATCCATTCCTAGAGGAGAAGCTGTTTGTTCAATGATTTGATATATACCTAGTTTTTGGTTGTAAAAAGGAAGTGTTTTAGTGTATGAATGATCCCTGTTTTGAGGATCTATAACTTCTCTATTATTGATACTAATCTCATAAGCTTGTTGAGATAATTGTAAATAGATAGGATGAAAATCTTCATGAATTGAATGGAAGTATTTTTTCAAAGTCAGTGCACAACCAATTTTAGAATCGTCATAACCAATCTTTTCTAAGCCAGCCCCCCAAGTAACTTCCATTTTATCCAGATTCATTTCCAGCCAAAAACTATTGGGTGCAATGGCTAATTTAATGCTCTCTTCAATGCTCTCTTTTTTTTTGTTGCAAAAATCTTGATTTATGATAGGACCTAATTGTGCGTTTTGTTTATAAGTGTTAAGAAAATTTAGCATTACCTTATAGTACTGCTGAGGCGACTTCGGAAGGTTTGTCATAATTGTATGTTTTTTGTTACAAAAACAGGCGCTTGAAGACTTAACGTTTTATCTATTCTGATTAGTATCCTTATTACTTACCCATAATCATAGAAATCCATATTCGTCCAATTTTAACCTATTAGGAACGAAGCATATCCGTGCAAATCCGCATATAACAATCCTCTCTAATCCGTGTCCAGGATCTATTAAAAAAGAAAAACATACCAAAATAATAATCTCTTCGTGTCTTAAAATTGGAATATTATTTGCAGTCTATCAAACAGAATTAGCATAGAAATGAAACACCTTTTAAACATACAAAATCTGAAAACAATGTTACTATTAGTAGCAGCAGTATTGCTATCAAGCCACCGAGCAGCGATAGCAGACTATACGTTTTCAAAAGATGGTTTAAAAGAAACAACTGAAAATAAGCTTTCTCGCTATAAAAAACGCAAATATCGAAAAGATGCGACAAGATTGGCATTGCGTTTGCTTAGTTCTAGTAGAGATTATACGGATCTCAATGCGGAAGCCCCAAAGGAAGATGTAGAGTCAATATATAATGCTTTAGTTGCTGTTCATATGAGCGGTTTGGAAAAGTCCAAAGAAGTAACTCAAGCACATAAATTACATACATTTCCGATTCCGAGTGTTGATAAATTTTTTGTTGTCTACAAACGTACTGCAGAATGGGCGAAACCTCTAAGGTTGGGTGATCATTTTACAGATAACGAAGAAATTAATGAGCTTAATGAAAAATATGGCTTGATAATTGATAAACATGTAGAGTGGGACGAGGAACATAACTCGTTCAACATCAAAGCAACAAAATCCCTCAACATAGCCCCCATCGCAAATAGTTTTTCAAATATTGAAGACGTAGTTTTAGTAGACCTCTTAACACCTGATGGTGACGGAAATGATATAGAGGTACGGCGATTAAAGAATGGCTGGATGCTAAATTACATGGTGAAGTTTGATTCCTGTATTACAGGCTGTAAAAAGAAACACGTTTGGACCTTCGAAGTCTCAGACGATCAGCAAGTAAAATTTGTAAGTGAATCAGGCGACGAACTACCCGACTGGATGAAAGGCGTAAAGTAATACGAATTGAATTACCAGTTGGAACATTGAAACGATAAAATCTGCTTAGGCAGTACCCATATTTTAGGGTGAGTGTTTGTTCATAGTTTTTGTTTTTTGTTTTGTCCCCCGATATTTTCGGGGGAATTTTTAACCTCCCACAGTCACTCATCTTGTTGTAAGCTTCGGCAAGGTAACGTTCAAACTGATTTAAAATAATCGTTTGATCGTTACTAAATTACAACCCTATTTTCCCCCTTATTATTTTTTTTGTAATCGCACAAGTATACCAAAGTGGTAACTACTTGTCCTAGGAATGAGTGAAAAATAAGTAAAGTTATTATTTAGTCATTCCCTAAGGCTCAATTATTCGGCTCCCTATTTTATTACCGAATATTGACTACTGATGGCTCATGTTAGCCAATCATAGCCTTACCAATCATTTGAAAGGGTAGAGTGTTTTTTATATGTTTTTCAATGACCCTGCCATTAATTTGGCAGGGATCTTTTTACCCTCCTATAAAATCACTCTTTTACCATAAAGAACTTTTGGCGTACTGCGTCAATAAAATTAGTGTTTGTTCATAGTGTTTGTTTTTTGTTTTGTCCCTGTCATGTTTTGACAGGGTTTTTTTATGCCCATACCCGAGTTGAATTACAATTAATTAATTTATAATTATTGATTACAAATCATCTTCACTATAAGATTTACTTTCAAGAATTTTCATTAAAATTTTTCATTGATAAAGGGGGCTTCCCTACGGGTCGCTACATTACATAGCTCGCTATTCGCTCGGCCTACTTCCTACGTCAGTAGTCTGTCTACTTCGTAGCCACTATTCCACATCGCTAGCCCAAACAAATAAGTTTATAGAAGAATTGATTTTGTCAAAAAGAAAAATATTTTCTCGTTTTGAGAAAGAAAATAAAAATAGAGGAAAGAAAAAATAAAAAAAAGAGAAGAAAAGTATCGCATGCTTTTGTGTGTATCACAAACCAAGAAAAAAGCTAGTTGCTAGCCCAAAAAAAATATCTGTGTAACATCCGTTCCCTTTCCGCACCAATCCGTGTCCAAATATCCGTCCTAATCCGTTCCCTCTCTGTGTAAATCAGTGTCCAAAACCTTAAAAGGCAAAGTAACCGTTTTCAACTCACTACCATTCGGCGTTACAAATTTTTCAAAAGAATGTTGCGTTTGATGAAAAGCAGAATCCTCTAGCTCTTCGATTTCAAGAATAGGAGCAATACAAACATCCTTTCCTTTAAAAAATAAAGACCACTCATCACGAGTTTTCGTTTTAAATAAATCCTCCACCTCTTTTTTAGGAAAGGTAAAATTCATCAACTCCATTTGATGCGATTTTTTCCAATCAGGTTTATCCACAGCATCGCAGATGTTATTCCAAAACTTCAATTCCAATGCACCCACCGAAAGCCATTTACCATCCGCACATTCATAGATGGTATAATTAACAGCCGTCTTTCCATTGATTACATTAAACTGTCTGTAGTCCAACTCGCTACTATGAAAACTATAAGGCACAGCCAAGTAAGGAAGCATGGCATCACTCATGGCCACATCAACAAAAGAACCTTCGCCTGTACGAGCCGCTTTCAACAATGCCCCTTGCAAGGCCATTACAGAAGCATAAGCACCGCTAATATCAGCAAATTGTGTATCAGGAACAGTCGGTTTTCCATTCTGGTCTTTTAGCAAGCTCATAATACCAGAGTAAGCTAAATAATTAAGATCATGACCTGCTTCAGCAGAATAGTCGCCTGTTTGCCCATAGCCTGTCAACGAAACATAAACCAATTTCGGATTTATCTTTTTCAATTCTTCATACCCAAAACCCCAAGCAGCCATAGCACCTGGTCGAAACTGTTCGATAAGCGCATCCGCACTTTTTATAAGCTCTATGATTTCAGCCTTTCCTTCATCCGTATTATAGTCAATCATTTTCAATTGCTTATTATGATTGAGTTGATGAAAAAGAGGATTAGCCCCGTCAATTTCTTTCACCCCCTTACGAACATAATCCATTCGTTTCGGACTTTCAACTTTGATAACCTCTGCACCCATTTGTGCCAATAGATGAGTCGCCACAGGTCCAGGTAAAAGACGAGTAAAATCAAT
>JAHDIP010000182.1:4184-6733 GCA_020630735.1 Saprospiraceae bacterium
TGCACCGATTGATTCGCATCAGCTAAAGCACGAAGGCTAGCAGGCACCGTCCAACGAAGACCATATGCTTTCGCAAACGCATCACAATCTGCAACAAACTGTTGGATACCTACATAGTCGATATAAGAAATAGCACCACCAGTATAAATCGGGAAACCCCAACCTAAAACAGAACCAATATCTCCATCAATCACAGAATTCAAAACACCTTCATCAAGACATCTGAAACTCTCCAAAGCTTGTCGATGAAAGATACGTTTAGTGATGGTCTCTTGATCGAGTGCATCTACTTTGGAATTATATTTTTCAGCAAGACCAGACCAAATCTTTTTCTTCCCATCTTTTGGGTAATCGTAGAATCCAGCACCATACTTTTTGCCTTTTCGCTCATGATTATTCACGAGGTCAACGAGCATTTTGTACAGACGTTCTTGGTCAGCTGTTTTTGCATCAGGATTACTTTCGTATACGTGCATACTTAGCGTAAGCGTCACTTCATCATGCACGGCTAATGGACCAACAGGCATTCCTTTGCGCTTGGCAATATTTTCAATCATAACGGGAGGGACACCTTCCTCCATTAAGAACATTCCCTCACTCACATAAGTACCAAAACAACGAGATGTAAAGAAGCCACGCTGATCATTTACAACAATCGGAATTTTACCAATAGCAACCGTATAATCTACTGCTGCTGCAATCGCTTTGTCAGAAGTTTTCTTACCAACAATAATTTCGACTAAGGGCATTTTATCAACAGGAGAAAAGAAATGAATACCAATGAAGTTTTTAGGTCGTTCCGATGATTCTGCCAATAAAGTAATTGGAATAGTAGACGTGTTCGAAGCATAAATTTTATCCTTCCCAAGTACTGCCTCTGTTTCTTTAGTCACCTTATCTTTTAATGCAGGATCTTCAAAAACAGCTTCAATAATTAGGTCGCAACCTTCTACAGCTTTCGGATCATCTGTAGGATGGATTCTAGAAAGCAAAGCTGCTTTCTTTTCTTCCGTCGAACGGTTTCTTGAAATTGCCTTATCTAATAATTTAGTAGAGTAAGCTTTCCCTTTTTCAGCACCCTCTACACTAACGTCTTTTAATATGACATCTATTCCCGCTTTAGCAGAAACATAAGCAATACCTGCGCCCATCATTCCAGCACCAAGAATTCCTAATTTTTTGACCTCGTATTTAGGTTCGTCCTTTGGTCGAGCCTGTCCTTTCTTAGCCGCTTGCATGCCCATAAATCCAGTACGGATCATATTTTTCGCTTCCTTACTTTGAAGGACTTTTGTAAAGTAACGTGCTTCAATTTCTAAAGCTCTATCTATCGGAATTTGTAAACCATCGTGCGTAATGCTTAAAATATATTTTTGAGCAGGATAATTTCCGTGTGTCATTTTAGAAATATTTCCAGCAGCACCCATCAATGTCTGCACACCATTTGGCGTCCAAACGGCACCGCCAGGTATCCGATGTTTTTTATTATCCCAAGGCTGTACAGGATTTGGATTTTCCAAAATCCATTGCTTTGCCTTTGCCATCATATCTTCAGGCGTATCGGCAACCGCATCAACCAAACCATCTTTTAATGCTTGTGGTGGTCGTGCTTCTTTTCCTTGCAATAGATACATCAAAGCATTTTGGATACCCATCAAATAAGGAGCTTTTGCCGTGCCTCCACCTCCAGGTAATAAGCCAACCTTAGCTTCTGGAAAACCAAGTTTGATTTTTATATTGTTCAACACAATACGATGATGGCAGGTCAAACATAACTCCATTCCACCACCCAGTGCTGTTCCATTAATTGCAGCAACAAATGGTTTTCCACCCGTTTCGATTGCTCTAAATGCTTTGTGCATTTTCATGACATCACCAAAGAAAATACTAGGATCATCAATTGGTTTAGCAAATATGCGCAAGTCTCCTCCCGCCATAAATATGTTACGACTTGAGGTCACTATTACTCCTTTTACTTGATCATCTGCTATTGCTTTATTTGCTACATCAGCATATACTTTTATGAAATCCATACTAAATAAATTAGCAGGTTCATTGATTTGATTGATATCTATTGTAGCGACGCCGTCGCTATCTATTTTGTATTCTAGAAAATCGTTTTTTATCATATCTTTAATGCTTTAAGATCAGAGAGGAGAGAAGCGAGAGCAGGGACTTGTAAATTGCTTCCATCCATTGATCTATATTTTTTACTTGAAATAATATTTATGAAACATAATTTTTTAAATCTCCAGATTTGGGAACTTGGTAGAAAATTAGTGAAAGAAGTATATCTAATTTCTAAAAGTTTTCCATCCGAAGAACGCTTTGGACTTACTGCTCAAATAAGAAGGGCTGCCGTTTCTGTACCTTCTAATATTGCTGAAGGTTGTGGTAGAGGCACAGATGCTCAACTAAAACATTTTTTAGATATAGCAATCGGTTCTCTTTGCGAATTAGAAACTCAAATTTATCTATCGTTTGATTTAGATTACATAACGGAAGAAGAAATGAAAGTCTTAATTCAAGAAGTCATTACAGTAAGGAAA
>JAHDIP010000182.1:6833-8018 GCA_020630735.1 Saprospiraceae bacterium
GCAATCCCCATACCACCACCAATACAAAGCGTTACCAAACCAGTACTTAAATCTTGACGTTCCAACTCATCCATCAACGTACCTGTAATGGCACAACCAGTTGCCCCAAGCGGATGACCAAGAGCAATGGCACCACCATTTACATTTATTTTATCATGAGGCACACCCGTTTCTTTCATAAACAACATAGGTACAGAAGCAAAAGCTTCATTCACTTCAAACAGATCAATATCATTAAAAGTCATACCTGCTTGTTTCAAGGCTTTTTTAGATGCAGGAGCAGGACCGACAAGCATAATCGTAGGATCAGTACCATAGATAGCCGCAGCACGAATTTTAAAACGAGGTTTCAAACCAATAGCCTTTCCAGCTTCTTCATTACCAATCAAAGCTATAGCAGAACCATCGACAATTGCCGAAGAATTACCAGCATGATGAACGTGATTGATTTCCTCTACCTCAGGATATTTGTCAATAGCTACTGCGTCAAAACCAGCCATTTGTCCCATCATCGCAAAAGATGGATTTAATTTGGCTAAACCTTCAACAGTTGTAGAAGGACGAATATTTTCGTCTGTGTTAAGTATAGTAATTCCATTTACATCCTTAACAGGAATTCGAGAAGTAAACAAGCCCGCAGCTTCTGCTTTAGCTGCGCGCATTTGAGAAATGTAAGCAAACTGATCCACATCATTTCTGGAGAAACCGTGTTTCGTAGCGATCAAATCGGCAGAAATTCCTTGTGGTACAATATTGCCAGGAATGGCAACAGCAGGATCGATAAACATACCACCACCATCAGAACCCATCTTGACACGAGACATACTTTCTACACCACCAGCTACGATCAAATTTCTGAAACCAGACTTGACATAAGCAGCTGCTTGGTTAATTGCTTCTAGGCCAGAACCACAAAATCGGTTGAGGCTTACACCACAAAGATGGTCGCCATAACCAGAGTGTTGTGCTGCAGTTTTAGCAATGTTTGCACCTTGATCCATTACTTGACCAACGCAACCGAGAATCACATCTTCAACTTGAGTGGTATCCAAGTTGTGTTTTTCTCTTAAAGCAACTAAGGACTGTGTTGCCAATTCTGTTGGGGTGATACCCATAAGAGCACCTTTTTTATTTCCCTTTCCCCTAACCGTTCTTACGGCATCATAAATATATGCTTCCATTATT
>JAHDIP010000182.1:8118-12508 GCA_020630735.1 Saprospiraceae bacterium
TTAAGACTAGCTTTAAACATTTCAATCATCATTTGTGTAGCAGGATCTTTTACGTTTTCTAAAATAACGGCTACCATTTTTTCGATATCTCTATCTACAATTTTCAAAAGCCCTTTTCTCAAATTGGCTTTTGTTTGACTGTAAACAGGTAAGTAGACATTCATTAATCGTTTGAGCTTTTTCTCCGCACGTTCTAATACTTCTTCTACCTCTACGCTTTCATCAACCAAACCAATCGCCATGGCTTCATCACTATTAAATAGTTTTATATTTTGAACAGCATTCCACGCTTGACGTTCACCCAATTGATACGCATAAATATCGCTCAGCATTTCAGGAATGAGCAACGACATATTGAATTCATTCATCCCTATTCTATGCTTTTCGCCTTTTCCCATGATACGGTAGTCAGCACAAAGCGTCAGTATCGTAGCACCAGCAGGAGCAAAACCTGTAATGGCACATACGAATGGTTTAGAGAAACGAACCATCGCTTGTAAAGCACCAAGATATAATTTCCAAAATTTTTCAGCCCCTTCTACACCGCCTTCAGCTAGGTTCATTACGTCTAGTCCAGCACTAAAGCAATGTGGTCGACCAGAGAGGATAACACCTTTTACTTCTTCTTTTTGTTCAAGTTCTAAAAAGATGTCTCTCAGATCTTGTGCTAAGGGATTATTAATAGCATTCACCTTTCCATTATCTATTTTTACAATAGCATAATTAGCCTTATATTCAACATTGATTGATGTCATATTTTACTCTTTTATTTGAATTTGTTTTATGTATAAACAATTTTTAGATTGATAGGTTACAAAATTAGGTTAAAATTCTATATTTCCAAATGTGTAAATATACGCAATGCTCAAAAGAGTTGTATTAAATATAATCTAGATTACAAAAGATTGTGAACCGAGAGAAGAAAGGAGTGAAGCGGGATTTTTAGTATAATATTGAAGAATTAGATATAAGTAATCGGACAAAATTATTCCGTCATAACTTATAGTTTAATTATTCCGACTACTTAATTCCAATGTAGAAATAATCTCGATTCTCGCCTCCCTGATCTCTGTTCCCATAAATCCCAAACTATGATTACTGTTCATATCGAATTTATATCAGATTTTATTTGTCCATGGTGTTATATTGGCAATGCTCGATTAATACGGTTGCGAGAAAAGCTAGCTGGAACTATTCAATTAGAAATAGTCCCCAAGCCTTATATCTTATATCCTCATATTTCCAAAGGTGGTTTACTCAAAGAGCATTTTGCGAAACGTACTAAACCAGGAATGGGAAGAAGTTTAAAATATGAAGCTGCACGGGAGTCATTAGAAATAAAGTATAAAAACATAGAACGTATACCTTATAGTTTAGAAGCTCATCAACTAATGGCGTTAATACCTGATAATACAGTTAAGAATAAATTAGCAAAAAGAATTTTTATCAACTATTTTGAAAATGGACAAGATATAGAATCTCACAATTTTTTGATCGAAGAGGCAAAAAAGCTTGGAGTAGATAAAGAGACTTTAGGACGCTTTGAATTTACGGATGAAGGATTAGAAACTTGTCAAGCATTTATTAAACAAGCAAAAGAAGATTTTATCAATATCGTGCCGAGCCTTCGATTGGATCACCAGTTTTTAATTCCAGGCTTGCAAGAAATAGATGTTTGGGAAAAGTATATTAGGCGAGCTGCTGAAATTCAATTACAAAAAAATGATAAATGAAAACGATAAAAGAATTAATCAATTTGTTGTGCTTAGAAAAAGTTGATGATCGAAAATTTAGAGGAACGAATTATATCACTCCTTGGCGAAGAGTATTTGGAGGTCAAGTATTGGGGCAAGCATTACACGCAGCTTACCAAACAGTACCTAAAGATCGACTAGCTCACTCCATGCATGGCTACTTTATCTTATCAGGAGATGTAGATGTACCGATTACTTACGAAGTAGATTTAATTCGAGACGGCGGAAGTTTTACAACCAGAAGAGTCGTTGCCTTTCAAAAAGGAAAAGCGATTTTCAATATGTCTGCCTCCTTTCAGTTAAAACAAGAAGGAATAGATCATCAAGTTACCATTCCCAATGTATTGCCACCAGATTCTTTACTGCCAGATTTCAAACAGATAGAATCATTGAAAGAATCGAATCCTATACTTTATAAACGCTTAACGATTATTCATCCAAATGCAATAGAGTTTCGACCTGTTGAAAATCTTTATGGTACAGTACCTTCCAATGCTAGACCCTATCGACACGTTTGGATTCGCTCAAGAGAAAAGGTAGAAGTGGATATGCCAATGCAGCATCAACTACTTGCTTATGCTTCAGATTACAATTTATTAGGAACAGCCGTTTTGCCCCATCAGGAAAAAATTATGCGTTCTAATGTATTTTTTGCAAGTATAGATCATGCCATTTGGTTTCATCGAAACTTTAGTATAGACGATTGGTTGTTGTATGCAATGGATAGCCCAAGTGCATCTGGTTCTCGAGGATTTTCGAGAGGAAATATTTTTTCGCAATCAGGCGAACTAATTGCATCAGTTGTGCAAGAAGGATTAATCCGAGAAAAGAAAAAGAAGTAGGGGAGCATCTCTTCAAAAAAGAAATCTCATTGCTCAATTGAGCAATGAGATTTCTTTTAAAATTTATTTTTACTTAGGATCATGTAAATAATAAGTTGTAACGTTTTGGAAAATAAATCCTCCAAGTTTTATAAGTTATTGTTTTCATGATTCTTAATTCGGGTTGCGGATAAAATGGAAAAGAAAGTAGGGATACGAGAAAAGGAATAGTTTTAGAATGAAATAATATTTCTTTCTTCCATTTTAAACTAAAAATCCCGCTTCACTGTTCTCGATTCGTGATCTTCTGCACCTTGAATTATTTCTATCCATTCTTTTTAGCAAAGTCCTGCATCAAACCTACAAGCATCTGTACACTTTCCATCGGCATTGCATTATAAATAGAAGCTCTAAAACCTCCAACAGAACGGTGTCCTTTTACTCCCACACAACCAGCCTCTGTACAAAGATCTAGGAATGGAGCAACAAGATCATCATTAGGCATCGTAAACGTAACATTCATTAAAGAACGATCTTCTTTTGCTGCTGCACCATTGAATAAAGGATTAGCATCAATCTCATTATAAATAAGAGCTGCTTTCTTTTCATTGTGTTTTGCCATAGCAGCCACTCCACCTTGAGCTTTCAACCAACGCATCGTCAACATACACACATATATAGGGTAAGCAGGAGGTGTATTAAACATCGATCCTTTTTTGATGTGTGTGTTATAATCAAGCATAGTAGGAATCGTTCTAGCAACTTTTCCAAGCATATCCTTTCGGATAATCACTAGAGTAGTACCAGCAGGTCCTAAGTTTTTTTGAGCACCAGCGTAAATCATTCCGAAGCGCTTCACATCAATCGGGCGACTAAAAATATCAGAAGACATATCACAAACAAATGGGACATCTGTTTCAGGCCACCAATGTTGTTGTGTACCAAAAATAGTGTTATTACTAGTAAGGTGAAGATACTTAGCATCAGCAGGAACAGTATAATTCTTAGGAACATTAGAGAAGTTACTATCTTTTGATGAAGCAAGTACATTTACATTACCAAAAAGTTTAGCTTCTTTGATTGCTTTAGTAGACCAAGCACCAGTATCAACATAACAAGCCGTCTCATCTTCGTTCAAAAAGTTCATAGCAGCCATAAAAAACTGCGAACTGGCACCACCTGTCAAAAACAGTACTTCGTAATTATCATCTAAACCAAGTAATTCTTTAGTAAGTTGGACTGCCTCTTCTACAACTGCTACATAATCAGCACTTCTGTGCGACATCTCCAAGATTGAAAGTCCAATACCATTAAAGTTTTCAACTGCTTGAGCAGCTTCTTTCAGCACACTTGCGGGCAATATTGCAGGTCCTGCACTGAAATTATGTTTTTTCTTTTTGTCAACTAATAAGCTTGCCATTGATCGATTGTTTTAATTTTAGGTTCAAAATCGTCACAAAAATAGGCTTTTTATAAATATCATGCCAGATAAATATTAGGCAAAAAAAAATGTATCTTTTTGAACTTTTTTTCTCGCTTCTTCATTATTGCTAATATACAGTATAAAGATTGATAATAGTTTATTTTGACCTGTCGCATTTCCTGTGTTTTGTGAATAGCAACAAATAAAATTTTGGAGCATTATTGTGACTTATGGATATTGTTTCAGTTTTTTATATAAAAAAGTAAAAAAGACTTGTTTGGTAAGGTTGGGCGTGTTATCTTTGCACTCGCTTTTACAGAAAGGCGTTAAAGAAATATTAAAAAGTATATTGAAAGATATATAAAATTTATTGAGTTCAACTGTTGATTTAG
>JAHDIP010000183.1 GCA_020630735.1 Saprospiraceae bacterium
TTGCCAAAAAGTAACCAAAATGCTAGGACAAATAAACTCTTCGCTCTTTGATTCCCCGAATCAAGC
This sequence comes from Saprospiraceae bacterium, assembly GCA_020630735.1. GTDB lineage: Bacteria > Bacteroidota > Bacteroidia > Chitinophagales > Saprospiraceae > JAHDIP01. Next base: position 67 of record JAHDIP010000183.1, read on the forward strand.
CTGCGCTTTAGTATTTGTCCGAATCCTCCCACCACTTAATTCGCAGTACTATAATGCGATTTGTAGAAATAGGTCTTCGACCTATTTTACTAAGTGGATGATATTTATCTGATAGATAGCCCTAGAATCTATCACTCTAAAATCCTTTTTGCCACATCTGCTAACGTTAAATCTACCGTTTTCTTTTGATCATAAAAAACATAAAAACTATCGAAAATAGGATATACTTCTTGATACGTTTCAACATCATCTTGATGAATGAGATGGTAAGATTTCAGCATGTTCAAATAATCGGTATACAATTGTCTATATTTCTGAATTTTATTTTCATCGAAAGTATCATGCACAATCGCTTTGAAAAATTTTTGTGCTAAAAATTTAGAGTAATTCAGAAAGTCCATTTTATAAAACAGTAGCATTTGACCTAATAAATACTTTTTAAAACTATTCGATAATTTTGCTGAATGACTTTGATTGTTTTCTCCTTGCATTACTTTTAGAAAATGTTGTATAGCTTGTTGACTGATCAATCTTACTAATTCGGTATAATGAATATTAGTTGATTCTGTTAGTTGTAAATTTTCTTTCGTGAATACTTCAATACTCATTAAACCTTGCTGGTCAAAAGCAGATTTGTTTGCCTTGTACCATGATCTAAAATAAGTTGCATTTTGCTTCATTCCTTGAATATTTTTATTCGTCCATCTGAAGTCTTCTTTGAAAAAACGTTCATACTTTTGTTGAAAGTCTAGTAGGTATTTTTCGTCTTCTGGGTGAATGAGATCTCGGTATAAGTTGTCATGTCCTAAAATGCAGTAAGCAATATTTGCTTGTAAAAGCTTCTCTAGTTTTACATCCTTATTTTTACGTTTGATGGCTTGATATAAAGGATAAATTTTTCTTTTACTAAAATCATAGTCTACACCTTCTTTTTCTAAAGTTTCAACAAATAACATATCTGCCAAAACTAAGGTAATCGCTTCAGACAACATCCGATGGATAATATACACCTTGTCATACAAAGGATGTTGCTCTCCACTATAAATCAAATCAGGTTGGACAAAGTGACACATATCATGTACGAAAAAAGTAATCTCATGAATTTCGTCTTTCTTAGCAACTAATGGAATCCCAGCATTTAACCCTGGTGTCCAATAATTTTTCTGTCGCCTGTTTTTTGCTGCTCTAAAAAAGCCTCCATTATTGAGCGCATACTGAAACAATCGATCCAATTGTGCCTCTTTTACCGAAGGAGTATTGAGCCATTTATTCGTACCAATAAAATCAAAAATTTGAAAAGAAAAATCAACAACCTCCTTTTGAGAAAAGGCATTAAATTTCATTTCTTTAAGCTTTGTAAAATATAAATGAGATTGAGCAAAATCAGATAACACATCTTCCCTGCTATGGTTTTTCATTCCTCGTTGCTTAAGCTCATGATAAGAAACACCCAAAGGGCGAAGGATAAAAATATCGTCCCATCCAAAAACTTGTTCCTCCTTTTTTCTGGCAGAATAATCTATGACTCCTAGATGAGGTTGAGAAGTAAATGTTAAAACATCTTCTCCTTTCAAATAATATAAAGTGGTTTGGGCATAGACAAGTTGACCATCATTTTTTTCACTGAGTCTATTGATGCGTTTATTCGTTTGTTCATCAAAAAGGATCGTTTCATCAAATAGAACAGATAAGATATTGTCTCTTTCCAACAAGTAAAAATAATTTTTAATTAATGATTCTGAATTCTTGAAACGACCAAAATCATTCAACATTTCTACTGCAACATTATAGTTCTTAAAAAAATGTTGATACTCCTCTAGTTTTAGAGCATTTCGTGTTAGTAGAATTATTTTCTTTTGCTTCATGTTTGTTGGTAAGTGATCTGTATTATTTCTTTTAGTTGTTTTAATCTTCGATTAGTTTGACAAAACGGCATAAAAAGTCTTCGTATCGTTTTATCAATATTTATGGTTTGTGCTACTTTATACTTTCGCCAAATGGTGTACGCAATTTTTTGTCTGACAATATCTAGTCTTTGTGCATACGCTATAGCAAATAATTTATTTTTTTCTATATCGTCTTTAGCATTAATAATTCGCTTATCATTCTTAGCTGTTTCGATTAGTTGTTCTACCTTTTTTACTTCCTGTGCAATCTCTTTATTTAAGTCACTACTAAAGGCCTCTATTGGTGGTCGTAAAGATGGTGCAACACAAAGCAACATTTCATCAATTTCATTATGCATAACAGCTCTCCAAATATAGATTTCGTTATTTGCATTAGCAACCAGTTGATGTAATTTAATGTACCAATTGTTTTTTACTTTATAAAATCGATCATCAGGAAACCTCAAGACATAGCCCTCTCCTACTCTTTCTTGCTCAGCCTTAGCTATAAAGTGCATCGCTTCTTCTATCGTATTGATCTCTGCTTTAGTTTGTATTACAGGGATTTGAAATTGGACAGCCATAGCTATCATTTTTTCATAATTGAGATAGTGTCCTGTATAATTATTTCGAACAGCCGTCAAGACTAGTTGATCTTCTTCATAATCTAAAACAATAGGATGTTTTCGGCTACACCATTCAAAACAAGGCGTCCAACGACTTTTCATCAATTCTAAAATCATGGGAATATATCCAGCTTCTTTGTTGGATAGTTGCTTTGTATATTCTTCTGCAAAAACTTCGGCTTGATTAGCAATAGAAGATACGCCCTTCCGGGTTGTCCATTTTAATTTGCCATTCCACATAACGGGGGCTACTAGAGAGCCATCTAATTTTTCAAGTACTCTACATTTTTGTGACCAATCAATATTTTCTATTTTTGTTTCTTCTAATTCTCCTACCCTAAAAAACTTATGCAATTTTCGATGTACCAACAATCCATTTTGATCAAAAATAAGTCCTCGACACTCTCGCCTTAAAGCATAAATTCCAACCACCGATGGATGTATTGCTTCGGCAGCAGGTAAAAAAGAATATTTGATTTGCTGCTTATAATCTACTATTTGATAATTCTCTTTTTCGAGCACAACAAACTCATCTCGCTCTTTGATAGCTAAAAGTACGTCAGCAATATTATCTATAACGGGAAAACCTCTTGAGCCAACTTCAACTATATTGCTATACTCGTTTATAATGTTTAGAAAATGAGGCTTCAATTTTTCTTGAAGGACCTCTATGACTTCTTGTAAGTCTAGTGGTAAATCAAAACTTGGATGTTCTTTGCAAAAGACTCGCCACTGACGACGACTGTCTCGTCCTTGTGCAAATTTATTTTCAAAAAAGCGAGCGGCAATTTGTAAGGGTGTACCGCGTTCGATAGATGTCTCTTTAAACGAATTGATCACCCATTCTAGATTAATAGTATGGCGAGTAATAAGCCAGTACAAACCGAATAAATCTTTGGGTCGCCACTTGTTATTCCTTCGTTCAAATAATCCATAAAACTTCCACCCAGCAGAAGCTTCTTTAGGGACCATTTTTACTTCTTTGATGGCACTAAAAAACAAACTAGGGTAAGCTCTCAAAGTTGCTTTAGGCACAACAGGATCAGCATAGCTAATATCAACCTGAACGGCTACTTGATCAGCATAGCCATCAATAGTTCCTGAAATAAACAACCGTAAACCAGGATCTTTAGCCTCTGCCCAAGTCGTTTCACTCTTTAGTGTTTCTATATCAAAACCAATACGATCATTCTCCAAATCTAATGTAAAAATATCTTTCCAGATATCTTCCATTTCTTCTGTACGAATAGGCTTTTCTACCATAAAGTCAATATCAGATGGCATCCACTTTTGTGGAGCATACCAATGCCTTGACATCATACCGCCTCTTAATACCAAGTCTTCATTATAAATCGAATTTGATACCCGTTTAATAATTTCTTCAAAAACATAAATATGTTTTAATTCGCTAAGGCTAAAATCAGTATTAGTTGATGCTATATCTTCAAACGACATCGGTATTTTTTGAACAATTAATCATTTATTCTTGATTAGATAATCTACGAACAAAGTAATACAATTACTCAACATAACCTATTTCAATCTTGATTTTTTGATGACCTTGTAACATAAAAAAATGCTAGGACTTTCGTCCTAGCATCAACTCAATTTTTCAAATCAAAAAAATATATAGATTAGTTAATAAGGTTCTAATTTGTATTACCACTCTTTATGGTTATCGAAATAGGATGACATATTTCTGATGCGCCAACTGTTACTAAAACTTGGTCAGTTGATTCGCAGCCTGCAGCGTTTCCAACAGTCACATTATAAAGTGTCGTGTTTGATGGTGTGGCAATAGGATTGCTAATGGAAGAATTGCTTAGTCCAGTCGTCGGTGTCCAAGCATATGTTGTACCTCCACTCGCATTGAGTTGCACCCCACCCGTTCCACACATTTCTACATCAGTTCCTGCATCGGCAGTAGGAGAAGGATCAATCGTAATGTTCACTGTCATCGAGTCTTTACAACCATTATTGTCTAGCAATAATTGATAATCGCCTGATTGGGAAACTATGATGTTCGCCAAATTAATTATAAGGCTAGATGAAGTAAATCCGTTAGGGCCAGTCCACAAAGGAGTACCACTTCCACTACCTATTAAGCTAATTGTACCACCTTCACATCCTGAAGGAGGATTTACAGAGATGCCAACAGTAGGAGGAACACATGAAGCACTAAAGCCAAAATCAACTTTGTGATCAGAATGACCAGAACTACCTGTTGTGATTTCTACATATGGTAAATTATCGAAACCTAATCCAAGTCCTGTTGCAATCGTAGCATCCGAATCATTTAGATCAGGATTAGCTCCCATTCCTGTATTATCAACAGTTAAGGCTAAACTATCTTGAATAACTCCATTGACAAATTGACCGCCTGTACCAGCTACAATGTAGTAAGTTGTATTGGCTAAGATGGTATCAAGACCAGGCGTATTGGAACTGAAATAATATTGACCATTTGCATCTGTTGTAACTGCAGCTAATATTGTTCCTGTGTTATCAAAAAGGGAAACTTCAACGCCTGCTAATGGTAACTCGCAAGCATCCTGAATACCGTCATTATTACTATCGTTCCAAACGTAGTTTCCGATTTCGATTGGTGGAGCTTCGCATAATAATTCGACATCACCTATACCACCAGCTTTACCAAACGTATTGGGAGCATCTACCGAATAAAATATTTCATATCGTTTTCCAGCACCACCACTTGTATTATTATAAAAAGCAATACCTCCAGAGTTACCTCTAAACAGATCGGCTGCTGATACTACGACTTCACCAGTACCAGGTAGTAAAGCTAATCCACCTACTGTAATTTCAAAAACAGATCCTGCATTAGGATCGCCAGAAGGAGGTGCCATGTCCCACCAATAAAATTCACCTCCACCTGGACCTTGGTTATTATTTCCTCCTAATTTTCCAACAGGACTATTACTTGTTGTTCCGTTATTTTCTAACTCATAAGCTCCATTCGAAAAGTATACTCTTAAAAGATCTCCTTCACTTTCTCCATTATAACGTGTATTATCTGTAGAATCTTCAGAATAATTTAAGTAACCTGTTTGGTGACCAAGTCGGTCCATAAAGCCTAATATCATCGAACCATCTTCATCAAATTCAATATCTGATAAAATCGGTTGTGGATGACGAGTATAACTTTGAACCCAAGTAAAGGTACTTGTCCAAGGTTCCCAATTATCTTGTCGGGTATAGTCTAAAGGAAAATCAAAAATAGTAGAAAAAGTCCCTGTATTGGTATCTAAAGTATAAACTGTTGCGTGTAAGTCAGCAGCATTTTGTGAGGTCTCAGCAGAACAAACAACACCTATATAGACTTTCCCTTGATGATACTTTACTGCCCAAGGACGATAATCCCCATTTGAACAATTAGGATTCGGAATCGGATAAGCTGTGACATCTCCACTCGTAGGTACTTGTGCTGGATTATCTATAAAAACGGAATATAATGTACGATCTGCTAGACTTATTACCCAAAGTGTTTTTTCATCATCAGAAATATCAATATCTCCTAAGGCAATTTTTCCAACTAAACCTAAGGCTAATGAATCATAAGATACTCCTCCATCAGCAGGCAAGTCATTAGAAATTGTTCTAGGGTCTGTGCCTGTTGTTCCACTAATTATGGTGTTCAAATCTATAAAAGGAGTCGTCGTCGTAGAATTAGAAAGTAAGTCGCCTGTAATTTTATAAATACCACCTGTACCTAAGGCTCCTAGTCCAGCGTGACGTTTCAACATCGCTGTTGTAAATAATGATTGTGAACTTCTCTGATAAGCTAGTCCCCATACAGTTCCTGTATTCTCCGCAGGAACTGGATGATAAGGTGCTCCGGTATAAGGCGAAACAGTTGGACCACCTTCGCTACTATAACGGAAAGAAGCTAAAATATCTGCACTCGCAATTGTTCCTCCTCCTAAGGGGTCACCACTAATAAAACAAGGAGCAATTAAGCCAGGATCCGATTCACAATAATCAACAGGATTGGCTACACCTAAATCTACACTACAAGAAGGCGCAGTTACGAACTGTACACTTGTATTTGATCCAGTACCATTAAAAGCTGAAGCTAAAAAATCGTAATAACAAGGAAAAACAAACTCTACTCGATAAGCATCGCCGTTTGTCAAACCTGTAAAATGATAATCTCCATTTGCATCTGTAAATGTACTATCTACAACAACACTAGCACCACTTACATCGCAACCATAAATGTAAACCTTCATGGCTTCAAAACCTCCCCCACTGTCATTATTGACACCATCGAGATTCGCATCTTCGTAGACATTTCCTCCGATTTCATCGCTTGCACCTGTACAAGTATTTGTATTAGGACAAGGTATAAGTGAGACTATTGAAGTCGTATCTCCACAATTGGTCGTCGTCGTAAAACTAGCAGTTACATCATATGGAAAGACGCTACAATCGTCGCTAAAAGGAAGATTAAAATTGACGGTCTGAGGAGAACTTGCACCTGTACTTACACTAATCGTCTGACTAGCACCATTTAACTGTACGAGAATATCTTCGCCAGCAGGTGGTGCATTCCATTCTACTTCGACAGCTACTGCCGCTGCAAATGTATCATCATTATTATCTGAGCAAGAAATCGTTAGTTGTGCAATTGAAATACTTTCAGGAGATCTAAAAGAGTTTTCTATATCAACACAAAACGATTCTACTTCTCCAGTATCTAAACATAGCCAAGATTCTATTGCATCAGAAGTGACAACATTAAAATCAAAATCTGGTAAACTGTTTAATGGGATTGGAATACAGAAAAGTAAACTAAATAGCCATACGCTATTAGTAATAGTGTTTCTTTTTTTCATGAGAAAGAGGGTCTTATAATTTTCTTATAAAGGGGTACTTCTTTCCATGCAAAGATTAGACCTAAACTTAATATTTGTAAAAACGTGACGGGCTTAAAGGATTGAATATCCTATGGATAAAGCATTGTATGCTATTATTTTTTAATAAAAAAATTATATTAAATCAAAGAGATTAGTAACGCCTACTGGACGAGCACAATTAAAACCTTCGCCATAGGCTACCTGTAAGGAACGACCAAATACAGCATTCTTTCCCTTTATACTATCCAAAAATGCTTTGGAAGAAATTGGTGAGGCAGGTTCTTTTGATTTTGGATTATAAAACTGAGAACCATAAGCCATAATGAGTTCCATCTTTTTTTCGATGTATGGAGAGATATCTACTACAAAATCTGGTTGAAGGTGATAGTCTTGAACATAGTGGTATACAGCTTTCGGTCGCCAATGCTTTTGTTGTTTTCGTTTGTCTGTTGTTTTTATTTTTAGTAAACCTGAAAGGAAGCAGGCATCAGCTGTAAGTTTAGCAGCTCGACCATGATCTGGATGTCGATCGTCGATTGCATTGGCTAACACAATTTCAGGTTGATAACGGCGGATTATTTTTACAACTTTCAACACATTTGTTTTTGAATATTCAAAAAAGCCATCTGCCATTTTAAGGTTATCTCGCACTAAAGCTCCCATTAGTTTCGCAGCAGCAGCAGCTTCCTTATCTCGAATGGCTGCCGAACCACGTGTACCTAATTCGCCTCTTGTCAAATCTAATAAGCCTATTTTTTTCCCCATCGCTATATGATGTAAAAGCGTTCCACTGCAACTCAATTCTACATCATCGGGATGAACGCCTATGGCTAAGATATCTAGTTTCATGTATTTAAAATTTTTCTTTTGCCTAAAAAAACAGCACCTTTTACACAATGCTAAAATAGAATCGACTTAATCTTCACCTCGTTTGTCTAAAGTTTAGCCATGAATGTTTTATCTGTTTAAAATTTTCTTTTCACTGTTTTAACTCATCGGATCACTTAGAGTAATCCAGTGAGTATCTTCCGACCGACTAAGTCAACGACAGCAGATTTGGTTTAGCATTTAATGATATCCCTGGGTGCCTAATCTTTAGAAATGAACGTTTTATCTTTTTTTTGAATTAGGTGTCGAGCAATCCTTGAATTGCCTTCTTTACTTTTTTAGAATTGGGATTGGTAAAAGTATAAAAATAATCTACAACATTACCATCCTTATCTACTAGATATTTATGAAAATTCCATTTAGGTGTAGAGGAGACTTTTCCATTCTTTTTTTTGTCAGATAAGAATTTAAACAAATCATGCGCCTTTTTTCCTTTGACATGTACTTTGTCAAAAATAGGATAACTCGCTTCGTACTTCAGCATACAAAATTCTTGAATTGCTTTTCCTTCGAGCGGTTCTTGTCCTGCAAAATCGTTAGAGGGGAAAGCTAATACTTCAAATCCTTTGGTACTAAATTCTCGATAGACTTCTTCCATTCCTTCCAATTGAGGAGTGAAGCCGCACTTTGAAGCGGTATTGATAATGAGTAATACTTTTCCCTTATATTGAGATAAATTTACCTTGTTACCTTCAATGTCATTTACAGAAAATTGATGAATTGATTGATTGGCTGCCATAGTTATTGATTACTAGATTTTACTTGTATACCTACCAATATTCGGTTTAAGGATCATCGTTAGTAGCTATCGTTTAATTTTCAAGTACTTTGAACGTTTGAGAATCCGAAAACCACTTTGGTTTCAGTATATTCAAAGATAAGCTTTTTAACCAGTCCCCATAAAATAGGAGACAAAAAAAATACCTGTACGAATCGTACAGGTATTTTTTGATCTATAAGATCATATATAATTACCAACGCAATAAAGCAGATGCCCAAGTAAAACCACTACCAAAAGCGGCTAGACACACTAAGTCACCTTCTTTAACAGCACCAGCTTCCCAAGCTTCGCAAAGTGCAATCGGGATTGAAGCCGCCGTTGTGTTTCCATACTTTTGGATATTATTCCAAACTTTATTGTCAGGCAACTTTAAACGATGTTGTACAAATTGACTAATACGTAGATTTGCTTGATGCGGAATAAGCATATCGATATCTTCTTTGGTATAACCATTCGTCTCTAATGCTTCCATAATCACCTCAGGGAATTTGGTAACCGCAAACTTAAAGACTGCTTGTCCTTCCATGTATGGATAAATATCTTCGTCTTCGATCATTTTATCTGTCAAAAATATACCACCATATTCTTGGTCAGGGTACCCAAATTTTTCTTTATCTAAGAAAGTACCTCCGTGGCAGCCTGGGTTGAAGTAAGCAAGTTTTTCGGCACCATCACCATCAGCATGAAGATGCGTAGAAAGTATCCCTTGATTTTCTTTATCCGTAGGTTGTATAACTACTGCTCCTGCACCATCACCAAAAATGACTGATACATTTCGACCACGTGTCGTAAAATCTAAACCACAAGAGTGAAATTCGGAACCAACAAGTAATACATTTTTATACATGCCTGTTTTTACAAACTGATCAGCAATAGATAATCCATAAACAAAACCACTACACTGATTACGTATATCTAAAGCACCAATACCATTCATTCCTAACATACGTTGCAACAAGACGCCACTACCAGGAAAATAATAGTCAGGACTAAGCGTTGCAAAAATAATCATATCCACATCTTTAGCTGTAATACCAGCACGCTCGATAGCAATTTTAGCTGCTTCTACCCCCATTGTAGCAGTTGTCTCTTCATGCTTTTTAGCATATCGTCTTTCCACAATACCAGTTCGTTCTTGGATCCATTCGTCGGATGTATCCATTACCTTCATTAAATCGTGATTCGTAACAACTTTTTCAGGCACATAATAACCAATTCCTCCAATTTTAGAACGCAACATAATTTTTGATTTATTTATAAGTTTAAAGTTCTCTCACAAAACAAAAGTATAGCGAATTTTCGCTAAACTTGTTTTAATTTTGTTGAGGCTGTAAATTCGATATTTTATACAAATTATCAAAACATTAGGGCAAGCAAATAGTATATTTGACAATCATTGTTCCCAAACATCTCCTTAAACGTTCAAAAATAGACAATATGGCTACACGTCCATCCTTAAAAGTTAAGATAATATATGCACTTGGTCAACTTGGTTGGTCTTTGGCCAGCTTTGGTGCAGGTAACCTAATGGTCTATTTTTATATGCCTCCAGAAACAGGCGAAAACCCTATTTTCCAAAATTTTATTTACCAAGGAGCTTTATTTGGTTTTATTGCAATACTTGGACTCATCAATTTTGGTGGTCGTATTTTTGATGCTATAACAGATCCTTTGATTGCTAATTATTCGGATAGTACTTCTTCTTCTTTTGGTAAACGGAAAAAACCAATGGCAATCGCTGCTGTTCCTTTTGCTCTTTTATCTTTTTTGATCTTCTACCCCATTTCTGCTGATACCACCATCAATACAATTTGGCTTTTAGTAATCGTATTCTTGTTTTTCATATTCATGACATTATATTGTGTGCCTTATAATGCACTCATTAGTGAACTTGGGCATCATCCAGATGACCGGATGTCGATAAGCACTATAATTTCAATTACTTGGGCTTTAGGATTTATCATTGGCAACTCCGCATATGCTATTCAAGGTTTTTTCGAAACAAGTATGACCTCTCTCGAAGCCTTCCAACTTACAATTGGTATTTTTGCGATTGTTTCCTTAGTACTCATGCTTATTCCTGTTTTCTTTTTAGATGAAAATAAATATTGTCTGCAATCGAATACGGCTTCCAATGCTCGACATTCTCTGAAGGTTGTTACGAGTAATAAAAACTTTGTTTACTTTAGTCTTTCGGATCTAATGTACTGGCTATCGCTAACGTTTATTCAGTTAGGAGTTAGTTATTATGTGACTATACTGATGGGAATGGAAAAGGAATATGCTTCTTTATTTTTATTAATTTCTTTTTTCTTAAGCTTTACGATGTACTGGCCAATAAATGTTATGACAAAAAAAGTAGGCAAGAAAAAAATATTAATGGCAGCTTTTTTAGTGCTTAGTGTTATTTTTACGCTTACCTTTCTCATTGATTTTTTACCCGTACCGAGTATAGTACCTTTTGTTATTTTAAGTGCACTTGCAGCATTTCCAATGGCCAGCTTCGGGATTATCCCAAATGCAATTGTAGCTGATATTATCCACCAACAAGAACAACAAACTGGTGAGCAATATGCTGGTATGTTTTATGCAGCGCGAACCTTCATGATGAAACTAGGTATATCATTAGCTAATCTTATTTTCCCATCTTTGTTACTCCTTGGAAAAAGCACCGAAAACCCGTCGGGTATAAAGGCATCAGCTATTTGTGCCTTAGTATTTTGCTTAGTTGGTTTTGGTCTTTTTATTAAATACACTGATGTACAAACCAAACCAAAAATGATCTGATGAGGAAGCTTATACTTTTTTTCGGTATTATTATTCTAGTAGCTTGCAACACCACTCAAAAGATTGTTGAGTCAGAAACAGAAACAAGTCGTCCTAGCAGCTTTTGGTATTATGACGCCGATTTTGCCTTGGCTGATTCTTGCGAGTTGCAGCTTGCTGGATTGTACTTTAGGATCGTAGGCGAAGATACTTTTGGAGATACGTACAAACTCTTTCGCTTTTATGACGACGGTTTAGTCATTGCCTATGTGGTTTATAATACGCCTGATAAAGTTGTGGAGTTAGAAAAAACAAAGGAAGGAAATATCCATGGCTATTATAAAGTTGAAAATGATTCGCTTTTTTTTACGACAAGAGTTTATCACGATAAAAGTCCAACGTTTTATAGAGGAAAAATTTTTACAGATTCACTTATACTTCATAGCCACAATTATGTATCAAAAACAAAAACGACACATAGCTACTACTTTTATAAAAAGTAAAAGATGAGGCTCATTGACAATTTTTGCATTTTAGATAAATACTGTTTTTCTAACGTTTAGTATCCTGCAAAAGATGCCGTTAAAAACGGCGCAAATATT
>JAHDIP010000184.1 GCA_020630735.1 Saprospiraceae bacterium
GAAAAGTAGTATGAATTGCTTGACTAATTTGTATTTTTGTTTCAAAAAAAAGCGATATGAATATAGAACAAGCAGATACGATTTTAAGAGAAATGACAAAAGGCGAGTCTTTGTTGCGCCATGCAAAAAGCGTTTCGATAGTCATGCGAGCTTTAGCCAAAAAACTTGGCGAAGACGAAGAAAAATATGGAGTAACAGGTTTGCTACACGATGCGGATTACGAAGCACATCCAGAAGAACATCCAAACGTTATTGTCAAAAGACTAGAAGAAATGGGGGAGACAGAGATTGCACACGCCATTGCAGGGCATTATACCAAGTGGGATGTTCCTCGCAATTCTTTGCTTGATAAAGCGATTGTTGCCGCTGATGAATTGACTGGTTTTATCATCGCTGTAAGTTGGCTTCGCCCAACTCGAATGGAAGGTATGAAAGTAAAGTCTGTGATGAAGCGACTAAAATCAAAAAGCTTTGCTGCTTCAGTCGATCGAGAAGAAGTGCGTTTGGGGGCTGAACTTTTAGGTTGGGAATTATCCGATCTGATTGCATTTATAATTCCAGTGCTTGAAGCACATCAAGAAGAATTGGGCTTGTTACCTAACGAATAATTTCAAAACTTGAAAAACCAAAGGCAGGTATTTCAATTGCCTCTACTTTGGTGACTTTAGCAAATTCTGGGCCTTCTTTACACCATTCGATCAATTGTTGAACAAGAGCTTCTTCGCCTTCAACCTCGATATACACCGAACCATCTGATTTATTTTGAACAGTTCCTTTTAGGCCTAATTCATCTGCCTTCCTTTTGGTGCTGGCACGATACCAGACACCTTGTACTTTTCCAAAAACATTGATCTGAAAACACTTCATTTATTTAAGTAGCTTTAGTGGATTTAACACACCTGCAATTTTACCAAGTATCTTGAATGTTCGAACTTTGCGATTGACCTTTTTTTCAAATTTTGGTATTAAATTGACCAGCTCTTTTGCATAAGGTTTTTTCGCAGCCTGTGAAGCGAATAATAACTTTTCAGGAGTAGACATTCCACCTATCCATTTACTCACGTCATTGACCAATGCCTCTACATTTTGACTATTATTATCACCAAATTGATCGACATGTTTGACCGAACAACGGATGCTATTAAACTCAATCGACTCTTGTAAAACTTTCACTAAAGTCTCTCCCAATAAGTCTAATTTTTTTTCTCCCGCCAATCGCTTATTAGCTGGGTTTGATAAAGTTGTTTTGTGAATGCCTTGAAGTTTTGTCAATTTCGCACCTGCACAGCTTGAAAAGCTAATTGAAGTTGCAAGCATTAATAGAGCAAAGAAAGAAGAAGCTGATAAATATTTCATACGTCAATTTTAATTTTTACTTTAATTTTTATTTAGACTTGGGCACGCCCTAAGGGGCCGAGCTATTCGTAGCTCCCGTTGGTCGGTGCTGCGCACTGCTTCCTCTGTCAGCACTACTACTATCTCTCGTGCAGCTCACGCTCTACCATAACGGATGCAAAGATAAAGTATTTTTGGAATACAAAAAGTATGAAGTGTTTTAACGTAACTTTAAAATATTAATCAAAGTGAAAATGAAAATGAAAAAATATATGACCTATTCTTTTGCAGCACATTATGTAGATTAAAAGTAGGCTATTATTGCTCAAGAGGTACTTCAATCTTATAATAATCCAACCATGCTTTTATCATTCCAACGAAACGTTGTAAGTGGATTTCTGTAAAGAAAAAATTTGACCAATTATCAAATCGACGAGCCTGCACCCCAAGATAAAAAATCCAACTACTCAAACCCGAATAAGGCAACAAACGTTTTTCTTCTTCCGATATCGGACAAACCGATTCATAGCCTTCAAAAAAAGCAATAAGCTTTGATTCGTAAACGGTTTTATCTGCTTCTGCATGAAAAAGTTGAGTCATAAAATAAGCAATGTCATGTAGCAACCAGCCATTCCCACAAAAGTCAAAATCAAAGATCGTTATAGTGCCATTTTCTTGGATGTGCATATTGTCATTCCAAATATCTAGGTGTAGAATTCCTGTTCTTAATTCTTCCGCCTTCGTCTGTTCAAAAACAGTAGAAATAAATGGACCAATCTGTTTAATAAACTGCATTTCTTCTAGTTCTTCAGAGAAATATTTACTTATAAATAGATAAGGATCAGTAGTTAGTTTATTGGCATTATAGGTAGTTCGTTTTAATCGTTTGCCTAATGTAAGTTTATGGATACTTCCTATTAATAAACCGATAGTGTAGAGCATTTCTGAAGATAATTTGCGTAGCTTTTTTCCATCTGCAAAAGAAAAAAGTACAGCATATCGAAGCCCTTCAGGAGCAGGAATATATTGAATATAATTGTTCTTTTGATCTTGTATAGGGTAGGAAACAGATACACCATTTTTCTTCAAGAGATCAAGAAGTCGGAGTTCTTCACCGATCTCTTCAGCAGACCGCCAGTTAAAACTATAAACTCTAAAAACATATTTTTGCTCCCCATCAGAAACAATATAAGAATGGTTGATTCCTGTTCGGAATAGTTGGCAAGATACCGCATGGCTTAAACCATATTTCTGCTGAATAAAATCACCAAGATGTGAAGCTGATAAAGTAGAACTGCTAATAGGAAAGTTGGTCATAAGGTCTTTTTAACAAATAACGAAAATTATTATTCCTCAATAATCAATTTTTTCCCCTCCTCCGAAATTGTTTTACTCTCAAGTGATTTTCTGAATCATTGATTAATTCGTTTAGTCGTTTGATTCTTGTTTTTTCTTGCTTCGCGCTCATGACCCAATATGTAACTAATCTTTTGTAAGAAGGAGCTTGAGTAGTGAAGAATGTCCAAGCTTTTTTATTTTCCTTGAAAGTGTTTTCGTAGTCGGTACTAAACACTATCTTTTTTTGTTCGAAAGCATAAACGCCTGTTTTCTTTTCATCTCGTTGTGCATAAATCGCCAATCCAGCTTCGTGCATCAACCCCTTTTCGATCAGTACCTTGATCGTCTTCATATTTTTAAGACTCCAAAAACTATTGGGTTTTCGAGGCGTAAAGCGAATCATGTAAGCTTCATCATCAATAGATTTTCGAAGCCCATCAATCCACCCAAAGCAGATAGCCTCCTCTACCGATTCATCCCAAGTGATACTTTCTTTTTTAGTTGCTTTTTTATAATAGCCAATCCATTGTTCTGTCGATTTATCGTGATTTTTAACAAACCACTTTCTTAGTTCAGTTGGTGTTTTAAAAAAGAGGGGTTTCATTTTTATGAATCTATTGTTTTGAAAACGGTATGACTAAATCATCAATTGCTAAACGATATATTCCAGCAGGAAGTTGGTTAAGGTCAACAGGAATTTTGTTTAAACCAGTCGTAACATCAAACTGTATTTGCTGACAACGAATACCAAGTGCATCATAAATATATGCCGTATAATCACCAGCTTCCTGAGCGGAAATCTCTAACATTATTTCCTGCTGTGCAGGATTTGGATATAATTTTTCAATGCTTATTTTTTCATTATACAAAGAGATTGTTGTAGCTGTTTGCGAAACTGGAATATTATAAAAAGAAAGTAAGCCAACTCCTGTAGAGTTTGTAATCCAATGCGGAGCATCACCAGGGTGTGTTAAATAAGTAATACCTACTTCTTCGATAGGACTACCAGATAAGTTTAAGGTTATTTTATCACCATTGACGATTCCATTTGTAATGCTTATATCACTCCCTTCCAATGAAAAATCAGCCCAAGGGAAACCGATGAGTTGCAAGTTATCACTATATCTAATTTCTAAGGTGATTTCATTTGGCTGAGAGAAATACGCTTGTAAAATATCAGGAGCCATTACAGCATCCATTTGCATTCCATATAGATCTCGTAAAATTAGCCGATACAAACGGTCTCCTAAATCTTGATAACCATTTTCATACGTAAAATGACAACCGTCGTGATGGGCATTACTGGTAGACATAATGCCAATGTTATCCCATTCGCTACCTAATTGTCGGTGTGCTTCTAAAATGTATGGATAAGGATGGCTGCATGACATTGATCTTATTTGAAACACATATGCCATTTCAATGTTATAATCATTTTTCCATGAGTTATACAATTGTAAAAAAGAAGTCTTGTAATCTTCAGTACTCGTTTGCCAACCATCAGCTTCGCCATGAAACCAAATACCTGCTTTTACATGATCTTTCACACCAGCATCTTCCAAACGTTTGTATAGTGCACCGTAATTTCCGACATAAGGGTCGCTTGGGTCACGTTGAAAAAAGGGGATCTGTTGCGCCCCTTCCGCTTGATTGAAAATAGCTGTTGGGATATTGAGTTCAGTAGCAACGTTTTTTGCTAAACGAGCACCCCACAAACCAGGGAACGTAAAGTTGATATAATTCCAATTTGTACCATTATGCGAACGAGTAAACTCATCAATATCATCAGGGTTAGCCGCGGCAAGAGCTTGTGCATTCGATTGACCATTAATGATATATATATCACCTGCAACAACTTTGTCGGCTGCATTTTCCCAAGTTTCTGTATCTCCGTTTACACCATAGGCTTCGATTTTATAGTTTGAACGTTCGGCAGGAATATCGATATTAAAACTGAAAGGCGCCATTTCATTAGCATAAGTAAGATCTTGAGAAAAGGTGTTTTCCAAAACCTCATCTTTGTATACTTTTACTCGAATACTTGAATAGTCAGAGCAACTATGTGCGATCCCTTCGATAGCAGCATTACCTTTATTGGTTTCAACATTTCGGGGGTACAGTTGGAAATTAGTTGGAAATTTTGAAAAACTAATAGGTAGACTATCGTTTAATACTTGTGTATAATCATAGTTGAAGTCATTTGCTAATGACATTGAAAAAGAACTGTTTATACCCCAAAACGAGAAGAGTATTACTAGTGAAGTGTGTAGTAATTGCTTTTGCATGATAACAAACATTGATAAATGAAATTAAGACGATTAAGGGGGAATTCAATTTTGTTTTCTGAGGTATGGGATTTTTAAAATAAGCTACCCTTATTGGGGTATATTATTAATAGATTCTCCCTAAAAATAGTTTTGGTGGTATTTATTGCGAGTACAAATATACGATAACATTATGGTAATTGAAAGTCCTCAAAACATATTTAAGTTGTTGCTATGCGTGCATGTTCCTTTTCATAAATACTTTGTAGCCAACTTCTATCCGTTAGTAATTCGGTAGAAGATATTTTCTCTTTGATAGCGGCCATTTTTTTCGGATTTCGACGCAATAGGCGGTTTAAAATATCTAAAAAATTGATATATGTCTTTTTCAAGTCATTTGAAATGTTTTTATTCCGCTTTAAGAAAATACTAAACGAAGCGATAAGCGATAGTAATACTTCCTCCTCTTCTAACTCGTAATAGATTTTGGCTAGCATCACACGAGAACCTAAGTGAAAGTTTAAGTCTGAAAATTTCACTTTATTCAGATGCGTAATCGCTTCATCAAAGTTTTTGGTATAATAATGAAGCTCGGCTAAATTGTAGTGGAAAGCATTTTTTCGAAAATTTTCGGGAAGTTGATTGCTATACTGATGAATAAATTTTTCAATATAATCATAATTTTTAAGGCGCAAGCCGAGTTTTACAACATTGGTATAGGTCCATGGCGATAAATAATTGTCCTCAACAAAAACACCGATTTCGATACCATCTACATACAAATTGAAGGCTTCTTCGATATATTCTACTTCTCCTTTCCGAAGTTTTCTAGCACAGTGGTTGATAGCATAGATATACACTTCTTCTAACTCTTTTTTGGTCAGTGTACTTTTGGAGTTTTTGATCAAAGGTTTGAGCTGTTCAAAATGTAAATCTTCATTGTCTTCTGTTATGATATTGATGATATTGTAGTAAATATTGATAACAGGCTCATTATCTAAATTTCGTTCACTTAAATAGGCTTTTATTTCGTCCAAAAAATTTAATTCATAGCTGGCTGCCAAGAATTTTTGCATATCAATCATGGCACAAGACCATTTGAGTTTGGCTAATAGATAAAAATTATCCAAATAATCAACTACTTTTTGTAAATTTGCATCATATTTTCGTTGCTCTTGTATCGAAAAGTGATGGGCAGCATTTTCATAATACTTGTACTGTCCATAATAATAATTAGTATTTCTTAAAAGCGTTTCAGAAAGCTCCTTAGCAGCTTTCCTATTTTCTTGTTCGTAGTATTTATACAACTTACGTTCAATGAGTGTGGATTGTAACTGAGATTGCTTTAACATGATATCTTCCTCAGACTTTTTAACAACCATAAATTGTTCGGCTAGCTTTGTCAAATAGCTCATCAAATAACCGAGTTGCTTTTCATTATAAGCTAAGTCTGGATAAACTGCACTAAACACCTGTTTACGATTAATTAATTCCGATGGAAACGTAGGGGATTGATCCTTTAGGTATGCATAAAAGGGAATGAGCTCTTTTCGCTTATTATAGTAGGGAGAGGCTATAAAATCAGTAAAATCTGATCGTTCTTCTTTTGTGAATGTCCTCAATAGATCAATAATCTTGCTTTTTTCCATATAAATGAAGGTTTTAGCTACCAAACAGAGTGTTAAAATTCTTAACGAATCGCAAAATACAATGGAATTTAATCCAAAACAAATATAAATAAATATAATTTGTTTGTATTTTTTGTCTGATAAACAGTGTTTTGTGGTTTTTGTGGTATCGTTTCAATTGTTTTATATGTTTTATTTTGATGGAAAAAGTATAAAACTGTTGTTGTATAAACCTCATATCAGAGTTACTTTTGTATTATAGTAATAGTCAAAAGTTCAAAGAACAGAACAAAAACAGAAATTATGCACTCTAAACTTAACTCTTTATCCATATTGGTATTTGCATTATTTTGCTGTCTCACTTCACTTGAAGGGCAAAATTTTGTTTGGCCAGGGGATATTAATAATAATGGTACTGCAAATGGTTGTGATTTGCTGTATTTAGGTGCCGTATATGGTGAGACAGGACCTACACGTCTCAATGGAGATGATGATTGGCAAGGGCAACAGGCACCGACATGGAGCACTACTTTTCCGAATGGTTTAAGTCGTGCTTTCGCAGATTGTGATGGTGATGGTGTTATTGGTGATGCTGATATAGAAGCCTTAGATGAAAACTTTGGTTTTGTTCATGGTACAGCTACTCAATCAGATACTTACATGAATTCTTCTAGTGGTAATGATCCTGAACTTAGAATTGTTCCTTATAATGATATTATAGGTGAAGGTCAACAATTAGATTTTGATATTTATCTAGGTTCTGCAGATAATCTTGTGAATGATTTCTATGGATTAGCGTTCAAATTATCCTATGAATCTGAAATCGTTAATGAATCTATACCTTTCCAATTTGAATTAGCTCCAAATGCTTGGGTAGATACTGAAGGTACTGCTCAACGTACTGTTTTAAAAAACGGAGCAGGTAAAGCTGATTTTGCTTTTACTAGAATTAATAAACAAAACGTTGCTATTGGGCAAGGACATGTAGGTACCTTCTCTATCGTAATTCAAGATATCATTGTTGGTTTAGAAACAATAGATACATTACACATCAAAATAGATAGTGTAAAACTAGTCTCTAACCAATTAACAACTATGCCTGTTCGACCAGGTAGAACACAAGTAACTGTTCTTCGAAATAGATCATCTGACAACTCAGCTTGTCCTGATTTAATCGACCCTGTTTGTGGTAGCGATGGTGTCACTTACCTCAACTCTTGCTTTGCTCAACAAGCAGGCGTTGCTGATTACTCAAACGGTGTTTGTTTTGAAGAATGTATCGACCCAACAGCGATGAATCCCGATGCTGTATGTGATTATGTTTATGATCCAGTATGTGGTTGTAATGATGTCACTTACCTGAATTCCTGTGTGGCCGATGCTAATGGGGTAACCATGTATATGGAAGGGCAGTGTAATAGTTCATGTATTGATCCTAATTATATTGTAACCAGTTCAGGTACCAATGTTGATTATTCAAATGGTGTGATCTCTTTAGATTGTCCAGATGATAATCAAGAAGTATGTGGTTGTAATGGTATTACCTATGATAATGCTTGTACTGCTGAAGCAAGTGGTGTTACATTTTATACAGTAGGAACTTGTGGTTATGTTTGTGTTGATCCTTGGACAATGGATCCTGATGCAAATTGTTCTAACGTTTACGATCCAGTATGTGGTTGTAATGATGTCACTTACTCTAACTCTTGTACTGCTGATGCTGCAGGTGTCCTTTCTTATTCTCAAGGCGCTTGTGCTTCTTCTAACTGGTGTAATGAGGCTATTCCAATTCAGTGTGGTGACTACTTACCAAACCAAACAACTGTTGGAGCAGGAAATGATATTGTAACTTACCCTGGTGGTAGTGCATCTACTTTTGCTGGACCAGATAAAGTTTATGTCATCAATAAAGCAACTGCTGGTGATTTACAAATCGGTTTAGAAATTAACACGCCTGGCCTCGATTTAGATATGTTTTTATTATCTGGCGATTGTGGTAACCTTACTTGCGTTGGATCAAGTACAACGAATAATAGTTTATCAAACAACGAAGGTATCATCATAGAAGATGCTCCTATCGGAACATACTATTTAGCGGTTGATGGTCAATATGCTTCTTCACAAGGTGAGTTTAGACTAGAAATTAATTGTGGTTATTTATACTGTGGCGATGCACAATCTATTACCTGTGGTCAACCATTCAATTATAACAATGTAAATGGTGATGACAATGTATCGCTTTATGGTTGTGGCAATGTGTATAATGTTGATAATAATGGTCCTGAAGTATTGCACCATTTTACAACAACAACATCTGGTCCTGTTACGATCACAATGACAAACTTATATGCCGATTTAGAATTATTCCTTTTACGTACTTGCGATCGAGGTGACTGTATCGATTATAGTCAAAACTCTGGTACGAACAATGAAGAAATTACAACTTATCTCCAACCTGGTACTTACTATGTAGTAGTCGATGGTTATAATGGAGCTGTAAGTCCTTATACCTTAAATGTAAATTGTACTTCTAGTTGTGAACTTGACTTAACAAATGTAAGTGCACAAAATTCAGATTGTGGCCAAAACAGTGGAGTCATTACCGTGACTTCAGCAGGAGGAACACCTGGCTACATTGTAGAGTATGATGGACCTATTTCTGGTAGTTTTTCTACTTACAGTAATAGCTGTACCATTTCTGGTTTGCCAAGTGGTACTTATACCATTACTAAAACAGACGCCAATGGTTGTTCTGATACTCAAGTAGTGGTGATTTACTCTGGTGGTAATTTGACCATCAGTGCAAACGGTAATGATGCTGCTTGTAATATGGCAGGTTCTGTTTCTGTAAATATTTATAGCGGAACAGCTCCTTATACTGTTCACCTTACAGGGCCAACAAATGCTACTACAACAGTGACGAACTCAAGCTTTGGCATTCCTGATCTTGATCCAGGTGATTATACCATTCATATCGTAGATGCCAATGGTTGTTCAGATACCAAAACATTTACCATCAACCAGAGCAGTAATAATTTTGTATTCACTACTACAGGCAACGATGCTCAATGTAATGATTTAGGTTCGATCTCTATAACTACTTATGGTGGTATTCCTCCATATGCTATTTATGTAGAAGGTCCAATTACAGGTAGTGCAAATACTAATTATCATCCTTCTTTCAACTTAGTAGATTTACCTGGTGGTACCTATACCGTTACAATAGAAGACGGTAACTGGTGTAACTATTCTCAAACAGTAACGATCAATGATGCCAATGTAGTCATCAATGCTTCTAGCAATGATGGTGTTTGTGGTGCATCGGGTTCTATAGACATTAGCATTGCTAATGGTACGCCTACATATACAGTAGAATGGGATGGTCCTACTTCAGGATCAACAACCACTACAAATGAAAATTACACGATTCCAAACTTAGCAAGTGGTACTTACTCTATAACAGTAACAGATATTAACCACTGTACAGATTACCAAGTAGTAACGGTAGATAATTCAGGTGGAAATTTGGCAACTAATGTTGTTCCTATCGATGGTACTTGTGGTCAAGCTGGAGCAATTTGGATAGACATCAATAATGGTATTGCTCCTTATACGATTAGTTGGACAGGACCTTCTTCTGGTTCTATACCTACCAATAATACAGGATTTGATATTCAAAACTTAGTGAGTGGTGATTATACCGTAGTCATTACAGATGCAAGTGGTTGTAGCGATACGCAAGATGTGCATGTAAATGCAGGTGGTAATTTAAGTATCTCCGCAGTGCCTACGAATGGCGTTTGTGGTCAAGCAGGTTCTGTACAGATTACTATGACAGGTGGCTTCGCAGATTATATCATTACTTGGGATGGCCCAGTTGATGGTAGTGCTGTTACAGATCAAGATATATATACCATTCAAGATTTACCAGATGGAAATTATGTCATCAATGTGGTAGATTCTGATGGTTGTTCTGATAGTCATAATGTTTACATTAATAATTCAGCAGGAAGTATCATGATAAATGCTGTTGGAATTGATGCAGGTTGTGGAGCTACAGGTTCAATCTGGTTGACAATAAGTGGAGGTAGCCCCGTTTATACAATAGCATGGAGTGATGGTTCTACTACAAATTCTGGAACGACCTCTGCCTCAAGTTATGATGTTCAAGATTTATCTGCAGGAACATACACTATTACCGTAACCGACACAAATGGTTGTTCGGATACTGGTACAGTAGTTATTTCATCAACAGGAAATGGAGACGTTACAGTTAATGCAAATGCTTATAGTGCAACTTGTGGTCAAGCAGGAGCCATTGGCTTAATGATAACAGGTGGTTCTCCTTCTTATACGATTGCTTGGAGTGGTAATACAGGTGGCGCAGCTTCTTCACCAAATGGCTCTTATACAATTCAAAATTTATCAACAGGAACATATAATATTACAGTCACCGATTCTAATGGTTGTTCGGACACCGAAACAGTAACTGTTTATGGAGGTGGTTCAGATGTTTCAATCAATACAACTTCTTCAACAGGAGTTTGCGGAGTAGGTGCTACAATTGGAGTAAATATTAACGGTGGTGTAGCTGATTATACAATAGCTTGGTCTGGCCCTGAAAACGGAAATTCAACCGTAAGTTCTACAACGTATAATATTCCAAGTTTATCAACAGGAACATATAACGTTGTAGTAACAGATGCAAACGGCTGTAGTGATTCAGAAATAATCACAGTAACGGCTGGTTCAGATCTTATTGTAACAGCAACTTCTTCAACTGCTGGTTGTACTGCTTCTGGAACAATTAATTTAAATATTGCACATGGCTCTGCTCCATACCAAGTAAATTGGAGTGGACCCGATAACGGTAATGCTACAACTAATAATCCGAATTATGTTATCACAAACCTTACTGCTGGTAATTATACTGTCACAGTAACTGATTCGAATGGATGTAGTGAGACCATTACAAAAGTGGTAGGAGGTTCTAATACAACGATCCTTGTAAGCTCTGAAGTAAGTAATGGTACTTGTGGCGACTTAGGTTCTCTTTGGGTGAACTTTAGTGGTGGAACAGGTGATTATACAATTACTTGGTCTGGTCCAGTAAATGGCTCTAATGTATCAAGTGGAAATAATACAGCTATTACGAACTTACCAAGCGGTAATTATTCAATAGTAGTAACCGATGTGAATGGTTGCTCAGGATATGAAACAGCAACCGTTAATAATGGTGCTAGTGATGTTTCTGTCGTAACAGAGGTAACGAATGGCGCTTGTGGTTCATTAGGTTCTGCTTGGGTAAGTATCAATGGCGGAACAGCCGACTATACCATAACATGGTCTGGAACGGCAAGTGGCAATGCTACAACAAGTAGTAATAATTATGCTATTACTGATTTACAAACAGGTACATATTCTGTTGTAGTTACCGATGCAAACGGTTGTTCGGATACAGAAACAATTGTTGTTAATAACACAAATAATGATTTAAGTTTCACAGCAACAATTACTAATGGAACATGTGGATCATTAGGCTCTGCTTGGTTAGTAATGAACGGAACTTCATTATACGATGAATATTATGTTTCTTGGTCAGGTACTACTTCAGGAGGGATTAATGTTTTAGGTAATGATTATGTAATTGAAGATCTTGCAACAGGTACTTATACTATTACAGTAACCGATGAAGACGGATGTAATGACACTCAAACAATTACGATAACAAATACAAACGGAGATATAACAATTAGCCACGAAGTGTTTAATGGCAATTGTGGTGATTTAGGTTCACTATGGATTAATTTTGATGGCGGTGTTCCAGATTATACGATTACATGGTCTGGCACTACGGCAGGAACGGCAACAGTAGGAAC
>JAHDIP010000185.1 GCA_020630735.1 Saprospiraceae bacterium
GTTATATTTTGAAAATATAAAATCCCTGCATGAGTAATTATGTAGGGATTTTTTTTGTTTGTCCATTTTGTCTTTTCCAAAACAAATTATAGGCTCGAATTTTGCTAATATTGGGTGTAATACCTAATAAAAATGAGAAAATTTAACATACTTCTTCTTATACTTCTATTTTGCTTACCCGTCTTAATTCAAGCAAATCAGTCAACCCCGCTGAATATCAAACCAATAATCAATATAGACTATGCCGATTGGGATATGTGTTCAGAGACTGGACTAAAGAACCTACTAAAGGTTATGCAAAGTAATCCGAGCTATACCGTAAAACTCAATGAGGTCATTTGTGGAGCAAGTAGTATCAAGCGATATTTGACAAGAAAAGGTATTGCGAGTAGGCGTATTAGAATAAGTGGTATAGCTTCTTGTAGTTGCTATGGCACGGCTTCTGACGGTTCTACTCAATGTGCCCTCAGCGACTTCATCGTTTATGATGGGAAAAAAACGGTTATTGATTTTTTTACTTTAGAACAACAACTTTGAACAAATTAACCTGCATAAAGTGTTTATATATTATACCGTTGAGATTTTTGTTTTTACTTTCAACTAGCCTTGTACATAGACTAAGCATTTGTCGAGATACATTTCTTCCTTAAAATAATCTTTGATAGGATATTGCTCGACGTATTCTTGTTTAGAAACTTCTTTCACTTCTTCGCTAATGTCTCCGCCTTTCCAAGCAATCAATCCATTAGGTATAGCGTGTTGTTGCTTATTTTTGATTAAAGGAAAACTCCACATAACAAGTTTCTCCAATCTAGCAACTGCTCGTGTAATGACAAAATCGAACCGTTGACCTTTCAGTTCTTCAGCACGAACCTGCTCGGCATTTACATTTTTCAACCCTAAAGCTTCTGCAATTTCATTGACTACCCTAATTTTTTTCCCAGTACCATCTATTAATTTGAATTGAACAGTTGGATATAAAATTGCTAATGGAATGCCAGGGAAACCACCTCCTGTTCCTAAATCTAATATTTCGGCACCATTTTTAAAGGCAAACATTTTGGCTATAGCCAAAGAGTGCAAAACATGACGGAGATATAGATTATCAATATCTTTTCGAGAGATGACATTTACTTTTTCATTCCAATCTGTATACAGCGGTTGTAATTGTTCAAATTGTTGAACTTGTTGTTCACTTAAATTCGGGAAGTATTTTAGGATAGCTTGCATTTGTTTGCCCTTGGCTTGATTTAAAAATGAATTTGGCTACATCGAATGTTCGATGTAGCCAAATTATAACGCAAGCAAGTTAATAATAAAAGTAGTGAACTACGAAGCCTTAGCCGTCTTTTTTACTTTTACTCTTTTCGTTTTTACCTTTCTAACTTTTGTATCGAGGTATGCTTGTGCGCTAGGAGATTGTAGCAAGTTAAATAGAATTTCTTTTGCTCTAAATAATTGAGCTTTTACTGTTCCTAAAGGGATGTCTAATTCTTTTGCGATTTCGTCATAACTCAACTCTTCAAAAAAGCGGAGTTCGATCATTAGACGGTACTTAAGACTTAGTTTGCCTAACATACTTCGCATTAGTTTTAGGCGTTGTTTGCGTACAAGTTTTTGTTCAGGATCAAGCGTATTGGCTTTCAAATTGCTTGAAAAATCGTGCGCACCACCATGTTCAATAGGATCGTCAATAGATAATAAAACTAAACGCTTTTTGCGAATGTAATCAATACAGTTGTTGATCGCAATTTTGAACAACCATGTACTAAAAGCATAGCGAGGAGCATAACTAGGTAATTTGTTAAAGGCTTTTCCAAATGCTTCTAAAGTTAAGTCGTCAGCATCTTCTCGGTTACTTACCATTTTGTACATCATATGGTAAATCGAGTTTCTGTAGCGTTCCATCAATATGGCATAAGCTTTTTGGTCGCCATCGATGGCTCTCAGTACTAGTGCATAATCTTCTTGTGCCCGAGGTGAGAGTTTTTTTTCTGTCTTTTCAGCTCTTACTTCCATTTAATAGTGTTTCCGATAAATAAAATAGGTGCAAATATTATGTAGTAAAATATGTAGAGAAAATCTAGAAATGGAACCCACTTTAATAATGGTTGATCTTGTAACCTTCTTAATGTTGAACCGTATACTAAATTTACCACCACAATCCTCACCACGTACATCACTACTGCAAATATTGTGCTAATTTTACATATTACAAAAAATCCTACTATATAATGACAGAAATGACTCACTGAAAGTAAGCCTAAAAAGAGCTGGTTTTTGAGTTTATAATGTCTTCCTGTTGATAGATGTCTTGACTTCTGATGATAATAATTTTTCCACGTTTTTTCTGCTGGAGAAAACATGAAAGTATTAGGAGAAAGAATGATTTTTGTATTCGATTTTTTTGCTATCTCATTGATTAACAGATCATCATCTCCTGAAGCTATGTGTTGGTGTTTTTTGAAACCGTCTACTTTTTTGTATAAAGTTTTTTTATAAATTAGGTTTCTACCTACTCCCATATATGGTTGTCCAACTAAGGCAAATGATAGATACTGAATTGCAGTATAAACTGTTTCAAAACGTATTAAAAAATTTATTAATATTTTTTTATTCTCATATGGTGCGTATGCCAATCCAAGCTCGATTTTTCCATTTATGGCATGTTGCATCTCCCAAATCCATGTATCCGACTTAGGATAACAATCGGCATCAGTTAACAAAACGATCTCATATTTAGATGCTTGAATACCTTTGGCTAAGGCAGGCTTTTTACCTATAAACGTTTTTTCTTCTGTATAATTGACGATTCGTAATTGAGGATATTGTTTACTTAATGCTCTCAGTATTTCTAAACTATCATCTGTGGAATGATCGTTTACTACAACAACTTCAAAGGAGCGGTAGTTTTGGTTGAGGATACGGGGGAGATTTTTCTTTAGGTTTTCAGCTTCATTTTTTGCACATATAATTACAGACACTTCCTGCTCTATATCATTTTCTTTTCGTTCAGGAATTTCAACTTTAAATCGAGCTAATCGACTAAAAATGAATCCCCAATAAATCAATTGTATGATAGTGGCAACAGTAAAAATAACAATGGCAAGCGTATTCAACATAACTAAACGCTCTGTGGCACTTGTTTTAAGTTTATATTTGGATAGCCTAATTTATTAAGTTTATGAATTAGTTCGTTTCTGGAATTGACTAACTGTTCGGCAGTATCTTTTTTACTTCTTGCAAGACTTCTAAGTTTTTGCTGATTAGAAAAACCTTTTGCAAATACTCCATATCTCCATGCAAATAAACCTAAAGGAATCAAACTTAAAAAATAAACTAAGGTCAGCCATCCACTACCTGTAAAATGATACACTAACCAAGATTGGATGGCATAAAAGAAAGGAAAACCAAAGAAACCAAAAACAAATTTGTAAGTACCTATATATTCTTTAATAGAGCTTAACTTATGAGCGATTGATTTGGCAACGAAAGCAGGTATCATACTATTAATAGCGCCATACAAAAAGAAAGGAAAACCTAGAATTATTTTTAGGATAGAAATAAAGGAAGAAGGCGTACTATTGTTTGCTGCTAATTGTATCGTTTTATCTGTTAGTTTTGCTGTATCAATATTATCAAAATAAGTAGTTACATTTTTTTCAAATTCTTGAAATGAACTTGGGTTGTTTTTCTTTTGTTCCCTTCCTTGACTGATAATGACTTTACTTAAATTAAAATCATCTATTAAAGAACGTTTTTCTTCTGAAGCATAAAGCGTTTCAATTTTTCTAACAAAACTATCTTCTTCCTCATCAATCGTATCAATCATCAATTGCTCAAACTGCTTAGCGATTTCTTTAGTAATAAGTTGTGCAGCTCCAAAAGCATCTCGCTCATATGCTTCTTTGAAATCTGCTATGCGAATATGTTCGCCACTATTTACAAGAATAGTGCTTCTAAAATATCGAGGATCAGAATAATTTAATCCTACTGGAAGGATAGTTAGATTAGTATCAAATTTTTTTTCGCTTGCCGCAGCTAATGCAATACGAGCAGCCCCTGTTTTCAGTTTGCGCACACGGCGTTCCATATAACTTCCGCCTTGAGGAGCCATAAAAATACTACCGTTATTGTTCAAGAAATTACTACATACAGAAAAACTATTCTTATTGTCTACTTTTTTGGCACCTCTATTTTTAGCATCCTCTTGACGTTCGATAGGGATACTATACATCGTCTGAAAAAACTTCCTAGAAACAGGATGTACATATAAACTTGCATTGACCACAAAGTGAATAGAGCGATTACTATTGACGGCTAAGTGCAATGGGTCCATCAAGGTACAAGGGTGATTACAAACGACAATACAACCATTATCAAAGTGGAGGGTTTCTCCATTATTAGTAGCAATATCTGAGTAGAAAAGAGGAAAGGTCGTATTAAAAGTCACTCTCCAAGCTTCGTAAATCGTATCCGATAAGGATGGCATCTTTATCTAAAATTTAGTAAATGATTTTTGATATCTTCATCAAATTGTGGGGCTTCATCAAAATGAAACTCCACTTGAATTGGAATAACAAAAATAGGTAATTGGTTTTCTAAAATAAATTTTCGATGTAATTCTAATCGCATGGCATCTTTTTCTGTAGTAATGATCACTTTTTTAGTAGAAGTAATCTTATCGAAAGAAGTTTTTAAATTAGATACATCAAATTTAGTAAAATAATGATGGTCTTCATAGCGGATAATCTTTACAGTATTCGTTCTAGTATTTAAATATTCTAATAAGTATTCTGTTCTAGCTATTGCACAAATAACCAAAACTTCAAGATCTTCTGTTAAAAGTAATTCTTGCGAACGATTTAAAATAAAATAAGGTCGTAAATAGCTGTAATAAGAGAAATATACATGTTGGTTCGGAAATGGCTTTATTTCGGCAATCATATCTTCTCGATCCTGTATCGTCATTTGAGTCGGACATTTCGAAACAATAATAATATTTGCCCGCTGATAAGCAGAACGCCATTCTCTTAATCTTCCAGATGGTAGAAGGTAATCTCTAGTAAAAGGATAACTAAATTCGGTCAACAAAATATTCAAACTAGGTTTTATTGATCGATGCTGGAAGGCGTCATCTAATAATACGACTTGAATATCTGGATGGCTCATCAACATTTTAGGTATGGCAAAAGAACGACTCTCTGCAATCGCCACTACAATATCCTTAAACTTTCGTTTAAATTGTAAGGGTTCATCTCCGACTTGTTCAGCAGTATTTCCTTGATGAACTAACAAAAAGCCTTTAGTTTTGCGATTATACCCTCTACTCAAGGTCGATACATTAATATAAGGTTCGAGTAGCCGAATTAGGTATTCTATATGAGGTGTTTTTCCTGCACCTCCTACCGAAAGATTACCTATCGAAACAGTTGGGATATTAAACTCCGTACTTTTGAGTAAATCTTTTCGATAGAAAAAGTCCCGCAAACTGATACCAATACCGTATAGTAGCGAAAAAGGAGCTAATAATATTTTTACAAGAATGTTTTGAATCATAAGCGAGGTAACAAATGTACTTCAAATTATGTTTACATGCAGAAAAAAAGTAAGGTTTAGGACAAACTCTTTGTATCTTTCGACAACAAATATGGGAAAGTATATTTTAAGACCTTTATACATAGCTTTTTTTGACTAAAAGCTAAACCATAAGTTTCGATCGTTTGGCAATTCGAAAACCACTTTGATTGTTGTATATACAGAAACCGAAGTGGTTTTCGGATTGTCAAACGATTAAAGCTACTGATAATCAATCAAATGCTACTGACGATGATCCTAAAACCGAATACCGGTAGGTATATTTAAGCTTGGTAAGTTTCATGTGACCATCAGAAAAAATAAATATAGATTTATGAAAGCAATGATTTTTGCAGCGGGACTTGGTACTCGCCTACGTCCTTTGACCAATCATAAGCCAAAAGCTTTAGTAACTGTAAACGAAACAGCACTGCTCGAAATAGTGATTCGAAGATTAAAGTATTTTGGTTGCCAAGATATTATTATAAATATTCATCATTTTGGAGACTTGATAGAAAAATTTGTACAAAAGCACGATAACTTCGGAATCAATATTACCTTATCTGATGAAAGAAAACAATTACTTGATACGGGAGGTGGACTAAAAAAAGCAGCTGCTTTTTTTGATGATGGTAAAGCCTTTTTAGTTTGCAATACAGACATCTTATCTACCATTGATCTTCGGGCAATGTATGAGTCGCACATACAATCAGGAGCCTTAGCTACTTTAGCTACTCGTCAACGACAAACCTCTCGTTATCTAATTTTTGATCAACAAAATAGATTGCAAGGATGGTTAAATAATAAGACGGGAGAAATACGGATGCCGAGATGTGATAGCCATCAATTGCAGATGCATGCTTTTAGTGGAATACAGGTTTTGAGTCCCTCTATTTTTGATCTAATGCCAGAAGAAGACGTGTTTTCAATTATAGATGTTTATCTGAATGCGGCTGTTTTACACAATATTATGGCATATCCACACGATACATCTTTATGGCTTGATGTTGGTAAAAAAGAAAGTTTGGAACAGGCTACTAGTATTTTAGACGTTTTAGAATTAGCTTAGAAACGAAAATTTATAGACTTCCTTTCCGCTTTATAAAATAATATATTGATGAAATGTCCATGATTAAGGCTTAAACAAACAAGAAGATGATTAAGCCGATTCTTTTTAGCATCGTGCAAAAGGTGCTGTTAAAAACAGCGAAATAGTCAAGCGTAGTTGCAAACTACGCTTAGCAGATTGGGTTGTTTTTTGGACTTAAAGTAAATTTCAAACAGATGAAACAGATTATCTTTTTTAGTGTATTCCTTTTTTTCTTCATCGTAAGTTGCAATAACAACGAGGATGACACGACGGTACTACCTCCCAATAATGAATTCGAACAATTTATTGGTAACTATCAAATCGCTAGTGAACATATTAGTGGCTTACACCCTGTTTTCGATTCTGTTGGAAATGTATTGGGTTTGACAGAAGATACTACCTTAGTCATTGACTCTTTACTTACCATTCTTGAAAAAGACGCTACATTAGATACTGTAATTATTAACGGTCTTATAAAGTCGGCGATAGGAAATTTTCGTCAAGAAGTACTTGCTACCTTCGAGCAAGATAGCCTTATCATTCATTATGATCAAAGCAATCAAATTTCAAATGATTATGTTAGAGGTAAAATTTGGCTAGAAGGCGATAGCCTTTTCTTAGACTACCGATGGGATCGAAGTGATACTTGGTCTACTGGAGCAACTCCTGTTTATGGCAATGTAAAAGGAAAAGGTATTCGACAATAATGTCACCAACAATAAAAGCGTTCTGACAAAAAGACAGTACAAAATTATCTTTAACTGCCAAAAAATCATATTTTAATCAAAAAAATGCGTTGGTCAATATTTTGATATATCATTGGTATGATTCAAAAAGATTACATACAGCGAATGCTAAAAGATATTGCAAGAGTCATCGCATTGCTGATGGGCAAAAATACCGATGAGTCATTGGAAATTATCAATAAAGCCTATAATAGTTGGCTAAAATTGGATGCTGCGTTTATTGATGCGTTATCAGATGATGAACTTATTGATGTATTAATCAACGAAAAAAAGCTGCATGTAAACCATTTAGAATTCCTAGCAGAACTGCTTGCAAAAGAAGGCGAATTATTATTTAATGAAAAGGATTACGAAAAAAGCCAAAACAAATTAAAAAAATCTTTAATTTTATTCGATTTTGTCGATCAAGAACAACAATTGTTTTCACTAGATCGTCAAGCTACTGTTCAAAAGATTAAACAACAATTAACAGCAATAAGCAAAAACCTATTATAAATGACTTACGATAATTTCACAATAAAAGCACAAGAAGCTATCCTTAAGGGACAGCAAATTGCAGGAGGTTTTGAGCAACAAACAGTCGAAACCACTCACCTCATCAAGGGGATTTTAGAGACGGATGAAAGTGTCGCAGAATTTCTACTCAAAAAGGTAGACGTTATTATTCCTGTTCTTAAAAAAGAACTAGATCAGACTATTCCTACTTATCCAAAGGTAATGGGAAGTGAAAAGCAATACCTTTCATCGGATGCGAATAAAGCATTAGCCCGTGCAAAAAAATTACTTCCTGAATTTGGAGATCAATACATTTCTATCGAATTGATGTTGCTAGGTATTTTGAAAGGAAGTGATAAAGGAGCAAAAATTCTGAAAGGTTTAGGAGCAAATGAAAAAGGGCTGAAAGCAGCTATTCTTGAACTACGAAAAGGAAGTAAAGTCACCGACCAGCATAGTGAAAACCAATATAATGCCTTAGGGAAATTTGCTATCAATCTAAACGAACAAGCAGAGTCTGGAAAACTTGATCCGATCGTTGGTCGAGATGAAGAGATTCGTCGATTGCTACATATTCTTTCTCGTAGAAAGAAAAACAATCCACTACTTATAGGTGAAGCAGGTGTTGGTAAAACGGCTATTGTGGAAGGTATCGCTTGGCGAATTGTTAAGCAAGATGTACCAGAAAATTTACGCTCTAAAAAAATCTATACGTTAGATATTGCTTCTCTTATTGCAGGTGCAAAATACAAAGGTGAATTTGAAGAGCGACTTAAGGCGGTTATTAAAGAAGTAACCAATTCGAATGGAGAAGTTATTTTGTTTATTGATGAAATCCATACCTTGATTGGTGCTGGTGGCGGTGGTGGCGCAATGGATGCTGCAAATATATTGAAGCCTGCTTTAGCACGTGGTGAATTACGAACTATTGGAGCGACTACATTGGACGAATATCAAAAATATTTTGAGAAAGACAAAGCACTTGTTCGTCGTTTCCAAACAGTCGTCATTGATGAGCCTAGTGTAGAAGATACGATTTCGATCTTGAGAGGTATTCAAGAACGTTATGAGGTTTACCACAAAATAGAAATTCTGGATGAAGCTTTAATTGCTGCTGCTGAATTATCGAATCGTTATATTTCTGATCGTTCGTTGCCAGATAAGGCTATTGATTTGATTGATGAATCTGCTGCTAAATTGCGTTTAGAATTAGACTCTGTTCCTGGTGTGGTAGATGAAGCTGAACGTAAAGTTCGACAATTAGAAATCGAGCGAGAGGCGATCAAACGAGAAAAGGACAAAAAGAAACTCGACAGTATTAATAAGCTCATCGCTAATTCCAAAGAAAAATTAGACGGCTTAAAAGCTGCTTGGCAAAGTGAAAAGGAAATTGTTGATGCAGTCCAAAATATCAAAAAAACAATTGAGGAACTAGAGCAAAAAGCAGATAAGGCAGAGCGAGAAAGTGACTTTGAGTTGGTAGCAAAAATACGCTATGGCGAAATCAAAGAGAAAGAAGCAATGCTCAAAGTTTCGCTAGAAAAATTGAACGAATTACCAGAAGAAAATCGTTTTACGAATGAAGTTGTCACAGCTGATGACATTGCTGATGTAGTTGCAAACTGGACAGGTATTCCTGTTTCGAAAATGCGACAAAGTGAGAAAGATAAATTATTGAATCTCGAAGATGAAATCGGTAAACGACTGATTGGTCAGCACGAAGCTGTAGTAGCGGTATCGGATGCAGTGCGTCGTAGCCGAGCAGGTTTGCAAGATGCCAACCGTCCAATTGGTTCGTTTATTTTCTTAGGGCCTACGGGTGTGGGTAAAACGGAATTAGCAAAATCACTTGCAGAAGTTTTATTCGACGATGAGAAGGCAATCACTCGTATCGATATGAGTGAATACCAAGAACGTCACTCTGTAGCCCGTTTGGTTGGAGCACCTCCAGGATATGTGGGCTATGACGAAGGTGGACAATTGACAGAAGCAGTGCGTAGAAAACCCTATTCGATTATTCTTTTGGATGAAATCGAAAAAGCGCATCCTGATACCTTCAACATTTTACTTCAAGTATTAGATGATGGTCGTTTGACAGATAATAAAGGTCGTGTAGCTAACTTTAAGAATACGATTATTATCATGACTTCCAATATGGGAGCGGCTACAATTCTCGAAAACTTTGAAGACCTGGATGCCTTGGGCAACGATCATAGAGCTGATATTTTAGAGACGACTAAACTCGAAGTTTTTGAAGCGTTAAAGGAAAATCTTAGACCTGAATTTTTGAATCGTATTGATGAAAAAATCATGTTCTTGCCGCTAAATAGAGAAGAGATCAAAAAAATATTGCATATACTTTTACGTAAAGTACACAAGCAAATGGGGCAGCAAGATATTTCTATCAAATTGAGTGAAAGTGCGATTGATCTATTAGCCAACTTAGGATATGATCCGCAGTTTGGTGCTCGACCAATGAAACGAGTACTGCAAAAAGAAGTGGTGAATGAATTGGCGAAACATGTGCTTTCGGGTAAATATGGCGCAGGTGATACCATCTATATCCATACAGATTCAAAAGGATTAACTTTTAGCAAAACTGCTTTTAAAGAAGATGCTTCTACTGCTACAACTAAAAAGGCAGCAAGCTCCAATGGTAATGGTGCAACGAAAAAAACAAAAATTGATGCGCTAAAAAAGGCAACGAAAGATGTTGAAGATGCGGTAAAGGAAGTGAAGAAAGATCAGCCAAAGCCTAAGAAGAAAAAAGATAAGGAGTAAATAGTTTAGTAAGCTAATTATTAACCGTTAAAACGTAGTTGGGCTATTGCATAAAATGTAATAGCCCAATTACATTTTAACAGATTATTGTATATCGCATTAATAGGACGACGACGTCGGTATACTATCATTCATTTTTTTTAATACTCCCAAATATTTCCATGTCGTAATCGTAGTTTTTGTCTTCAGGAAAATATCCCTTTAAGTCTGGGTAAATAATTTGAATTGATTCGAAGTTAGATCCATCATACAGCCTATAAGAAGCCAATACTTTTTCCTTTAAAGATAAAGATGCTACTGGTATCAGGTAAACTAAGAATCGGTCAATTAAAGAGTCTAGTTTTTGATAATAAGGAACTTCTTTTCCTTTAAAAGTTTCAGCATAGTTATTGATTAATGTGTTTGTTAAACCGTTTGGAAGTCCAGAAATAAAAACTTCAGGTATTCCAAAATTTTTATATAGCCCAGTTGAATAACCAAAAGGAGTAAAATCTTTTTCTTCAAGAACATATGTAACATGAAAACCATGCTTTTCAATATTATCATCAATCAATTTTAAAAATTCACGTTTCCTTTTATTTTCAGAATCATGGTTCATATATCCTATATTTTTAAGTAAGCATTCAAAGCCATTAATCGAATCGAGTTAACTATCTGCTCAATTTTGTCTCTTTTGAATTAAGCATAACGACCTATATAGTCAGAGATTAACTCCTCACTAACTTCCCAAAGTTTTTTTGCTAATACAGGATCATTTGCTAATATAGAAGGTTCTTTCTCTTTTTGCTTTTCGAAATACTTTCCATTAATGCGTAATACTTCATCTGAGCTAGACAAATAAACGGATGTCTTTGCACCTTTTGTAGTATCTATCATAAAAGGAGTTATCATTTTCCATAAATAACGCCAAAGTCTTTTATTACCATTTTTACTTGCGATTTCTGTTTTTACGACACCTGGATGCAAACTATGACTACAAATTTTTGGATACCTTTTTACCAATTCTTTAGTGAACAAAATATTCGCTAACTTAGATTGGCTATAAGCTGCCATGCCATTATATTTATCTGATCCTAGTTCTCCTTTAAAAGTATTGAAATTAATTTTCCCTCGATAATGAGCTTTGGAACTTACATTCACAATTCGAGCTTCTGTCGCTTCCTCTAACAGACCAATTAGTTGCTTAGTTAACAAAAAATGGCCTAAATGATTTACACCTATTTGTAGTTCAAAACCATCTTTAGTAAATTGTAATTTATCTGATATCAGACCTGCGTTATTGATTAAAATATCTAGTTTTCCAAATTGTTGATGGTATTCATAAGAACAATTTTTAATGGACTCAAAACTTGCTAGATCACATTCTAAATAATGAATCGCTTCATTCTTGCTCTTCTCTTTGATGTGTTTTATTGCTTCTTTAGCTTTGGATTCGTTACGACAAGCTAGGATAATTGTGTGTCCTTTTTTTGCAAGAGCTGTGGCTGTCGCTTTCCCTATTCCTGTGTTACCGCCTGTTATTAAAATATGTTGCATTTCTCTTTTTCATTAAAGTTAAACTTTTTAATATTTATTTCAGCAATCCATTCCATCATAAAATAGTTTTGATTTACTGACGCTTGCTTTTTTTCACTAACGACGCTCTTTAAGCCTCATCATTAGTCTTATGAGGTTATTTTTTTGCTATAAAAATTAAATGTGTTTGATTAGTATCTTTTTTGGGATAGT
>JAHDIP010000186.1 GCA_020630735.1 Saprospiraceae bacterium
TCTATTTTTTAATTCAATTGATAAACAGGTTGACTAGAAATAAAAGCAAGCAAGTCACTTATTTGATTTGGAGCTTCATCCCAATCTAAATTCCACAAGCCTTGTGTATAGTAATTTTCAGAAATCCAACTTGTTTTGAAGACTGTTAATGCTGCATCATATTGTCCTTGATTTTCGAAACCATTAGGGGTGACAAAATCAACAATTGCCTGTGTAATTAAAGTAGGATCATTAGAATTGTTGGTAAGGTTTTTTGCAAAAGAACGCAAGTTTTCTACTTGGTTAGTCTCTTGGACATTTGTCCGTCTCATCGTTTCTGTGGCGGAAGCCCATCGACTAATAAGCCGGTCACTACTTACCCATACACGATGCCCTGGCCAACCTGCTACATCAGGAGGACTAAATAGCTTTTGACCGACACTTGAAGAATCGGTTAAAAAATATTCATTAAAGGTATTACCATAAATAGGGCTATTGATATCTAAACCACATTGAGTAAATAGCCCATAGTAAAATTCAATAGGTGATTTTATTTTTGTACCAATAAATTTTTCGCTAAAAAAATGTTCACTTTTTAAAAGTTGGCGTACGACTGGTTCAATTTCAAAATTATTACTAATAAAAGTACTAGCTAAGCTATTCACGATTGACTCATCGACCGTAGGATGCACAAATTCTTGATACAGTTTTGTGCAGATATAAGTAGCAATTTCGTTTGTTCGTTGAGCAAAAAGATGATTGATAATATCAAGCGAATTGTTTGGGTCGTAAGTTTCAAAATATTTGAAATTAGCGGTTACACCAAAAATAGTTTTTAGACCATTATCATGACGATCCTCTTCAAAAGAAGCTGTTCCCCAATAACCAAAATTAGGGTCAGGCATTCGCCAACCTGTGAGTGCTCTTGCTGTTTGTTCAATGTCGTATTCCGTATAGTTGGTATTCACACCCATTGTAAATAATTCATATAATTCGCGAGCGTAATTTTCATTTGGATTTCCTACGACATTAAAGGCTCCATCTAAAAACAATAACATGGCAGGAGTCAATCCTACTTCATGAACAAATGCCTTGAAGTTGCCTAAGCTATTTCGTTGTAAGATATTGAAGTACTTATAGGCATGTGGAGCAGCTCCATAATCTTCAAAAATAGTAGCAAAGTGGTCGTGCCAAAAGACGGTTAGTTTATCTCGAAGACCATAAGTAGAGAGGCTTGTCATCCAAGCGATTCGAATATCATTGACATGTTGCCGTTGTATTGTTGCACCAGTACCTATTGCATCGTATTCGTCAAAACCCCAATTTTCCCAAATAGGTGCGGGCATCACTGGGGTAGTGATTGCTTGATCTACAATTTGATCGATTAAGATAGAAGGAGTAGTGTTTACCGCTGCATCAACTGTTGCTAAAGGTGCAGCGAAACCAATACGCCGATATAAATGTTGTGCTTTTTGTCTATTCCAAGGCTGACTACTCGATGGAGTATAAGGCGCAATGGAACCAGTAGTACAGTTTTGTGTTAGCATAAAAATTTAATTTTTGATTTAACAATCCCATGCTGAAGCTAGTCGCTTCAGTTCCAAAAAAAGTATGAGGTGGTATAATTTATTCTAGCTTTACAAATTTTGTGTATACTTGTGAATGGTCATTTTTAAGTAGAACTATATAGCTCCCTTTTGCTAGTATACTTGTATCCAGTTTCAAAAGTATAGTCCCTTCAGAAGCTTTTTGATGTTTAGAAAAAATACGTTGTCCGAATGAGCTATATAGCTCAATTGTGAAATCATGAAGAGTGCCTTCCACTTGAAGATACAATTCATTCTTAACAGGATTGGGAAATAGGCTTAAAGAGGCATTCGTGTTTTTATCAAAAGTATTGATAGTGTTCTCGACTAACAAGTTTGTTTCAACTAAACTATCGCAACCATTCACGGCACTATAAATTTCATGTAGAGTAGTATCGGAATGAATGATGATGCCATTGTAAAAAGAACCAGCTTCAATTTCTATTTCTTGTTCTGTAAAAATCGTTGGTAGTAATTCTATTTCAAAATAGGTTAAGCTATCATAGTTTTCAAAAATGAGTGAATCAATATAACTAGCGATGCTATCTTCAGAACAAACTTCTAGCGTATCTACTCCATAATAAACAGGATTTTTTATGGTATGAAAAACTTCATTAGTGATAACAGGTTCGTTAAAATCAAAATAAATAGCAGCATCATTATAAATAACAGCACCAATCGGATTGTCTACTACCTGAGCTACTTTGAATTTGACAAAACCATGTGAGGCCACTTCATTGATATTACTATCGGGAAGCATAATATTTTCAAATCTAAAGGTTAAGACTTGATTGCTTATATTCAACTCATAAGAGTGGCTACTGCTACCTGCTTCTATTGTCGTAATGTCTAAAAAAGGAGATAACGTATCTTTTACAATGACTGTGAAAGCTGTATCTGTTCCTGTATTTTGGAAGCGAATTAAATAATCTAACTCTGTTTCATTTTTAACTATTGTATGTTCAACACCCTGCCCTGTTGGGAATGCTTGTTTGTCGTTAGGATCAAAAGAACCAATATTTTCTTGGCAATGAATATCGACAAAAGGGTCTGCATCATCTTCTGAGTATTGAGTTACAAGTCCTGTGTTGTTAAACCCATCACAGCCTTCAATCGTTACGCTTGGCATACTATTACCTGGATGCCCTAAGGCTTGTTCTACATCGATATGGTAGGTCGCACCATTCGCTTCTTCTTTGATGATAAAATCTTCGTTTGCATCAAGTTGGAAGTTTCCTATTCGTAGTAAGACCTCATCTTGAATAACGATATATTGCAAGTCGTTAAGCATTGTAGAACCCACATTTTGAATCCGAAAGGCTACCGAATCTGTTTCGCAATATCCTTCTACTTTTATCGAAGATCCATCCCAATCTGTATTGGGTGGCAAACAAATAGAATCAGGATAAATATGAGCTTCGACACAATGAGTTTGTCCAAGTATGGTATTGTCGCAATCGACTAAAGTGGTAATTGTAAAATTATTACAGTCACCAATAGCAACCGTACCCACTTCGAAAATATAACTATTTTCATCATTAATAATATGAGGAATACTACTAGACTGTACACTAAGAAATTCATCAAATTGTATTTCGATATGAGCATCTGTAGCAACACTAGTTCCTTCGTTGCAATATTGAACAGTATAGCTATTTTCAAAACAACGTCTTAAAAATGGAGTACCTATATCTACCTTCAAAATCGGGCATTCGTATTGTGCTTGTACAGCAAAATTAATCGTATCATTTTGATATAGGCTATCGTATCGAATCGTATCAATAATATTGTCAGCGCAAAGTTCCCAATAGATATTTGGTACAACTAATTCAACTTCATATTGACCTGTATCAAGACGAATAAAATAATTGCCAGTAGAGTCAGTGAGTGTATAGTATGTTTCTTCTCCTTTTATTTTTACTAGCCAATCATCGAGAACAATATCTAAACTATCAATTGAACAATTATGATTAACGTCATAATAGACATTACCTTCTAACTTATTAAGAAAACTATTCCCTTCGATGTCTGTATTAACAACATAGAAATTTGAAGTAGTAAGGTTGAAACTCGTTGTACTGCCTATAATGAATGCACCACCAATATTATTTTCCATTATATCCGTTCCATTTTCGATACCAGTATTTCCGAAGTGTTGTTGCCAAATGATATTTTTGTCTTCACTAAGTTTCATGGCATACATCTGCTGATCATAAAGAGAATGCTTGATTGTTCCAGTAATGAGGTAGCCATTATCAGAAGTTGCAGCGAAGGAAGATATGTTTTCAAGATAACCATCACCTTCATAAATTAGGGTATCAATAGAGAGTACATTTAGTGCAGTATCAATAGTGTAGAGGTAAGGAATAGCAGCAAGTTCATTGCTCCTAGATCCTAATAAAGTAAAGGTTTCATTTGCTGTAGCTAATATGGAACTGAAACCACGAGACCCGCCGATATCAATAACCTTATCATCTATTATGTTTCCGTTTGTATCAAGTATAGCTAAGTAGTAATTTTTTATATACTCATTTTCGTCATTAGGAACAGCGCCAACAGCTAAATAACGATTGTTTTGCATTGGATGAATGTCTATGAATCTTCCGTTACCTTCTGAGTATTGGTGGAGTAAATTTCCTGAAGCATCAATTTTTGCGACGTAAAGTTGAGAACTATCATTTGTATAATATTGGTAACCGACAGTTAAAAAATGATGATCTTCTGTTTGACAGAACGAAAGTATATTTTCATGTGTGTCATCATTTCCAAAATGGCTTGTCCAGAGCGTGTCACCTTGTTCGTTTAGATGTAATACAAATGCTTGACTGCTATCAGAGGAATGATAGGAACTTCCTGCCGCAATATAGCCACCTCCATCTACACGTTTAATATCGTTTAAGTGACCTAAGTCAAATTCCTTTAGCCAATGTTTTTCGCCTTCATTATTTATTCTAACTGCAATTGCACTTCCATTTGTTTGCCCAACGAAGATGTAATCACTATTAGGGCATTTCGTTACAGAGTTGCTATATTCCCATTGATTATCCTCTCCATAATGTTGTTCCCAACCTTGTGCAAAGCTATATGTGTATCCTAAGAGGAAGCACGAAAGCAATAGAAAAATAAAGAAATGGGAGAATTGTTTCATCATTTAGTTTTTGTCACTATACAAATTTGCCTTAAAACATTGAAAAAGAAAAGGACAAAATATTACATTTGTACAGTCTTATTTTTAGTAAAGTATTGATTTATAGATGAGTAGTTTGTCTTTTGTACAAAAAGTAATGCTATTGATTATTGCCTTAAAATGAAAAAAACAAAGTTATATCGTATTTTATATATTTTTTCTGCTTGGGAAACTAAACGGTTATTACAATTTTTAGCTTCGCCGTTTTTTAATCGTCGGAAGGAGTTGTACGAGTTTGCTCGACTTATTACTCAAAAAGATCGGGTCAACTTTGAGAAAAAACATCTTTGGAAATGCCTTTTTCCACAAAAGGAATATGACGAAACACAAATGCGCTTACAGATAAGCCGCTTATTCAAATTAGTAGAACAGTATTTAGCTTGTCGCAATTTTTTAGAAAAAGAGGAAGAAGTGCAAATCAATTTAGCGCAAGCTTATCGTCAATTCAACAAAGAGACGCATTTCAAAAAAACAATCGAAAAGACAAAAGAACGATTAGAAAAACAAGCTATCAAAGATCTCCATTACTTGCAAATGGCCTATGAATTGGAAGTAGAACAGTACGATTATATCATCAGTCAGAAAAGAGATACAGATACGAACCTACAAAAAATATCTCACCTTTTTGATGCCTATACCATTGCTGGAAAACTAAAACAAGCTTGTTTATTACATTCTCATCAAGCAGTATACAAAAAGGAATATGATACGGGCTTACTCCAACTTGTCATTGAATATGTAGAAGCGAATTCGCATTTTTTAGAAATTGAAGCAATTGCAGTTTATTATTATTGCTACAAAGCGATAACGGATATTAACAACGAAAAATATTTTTATCTACTTCGTCAATTAATTGATGAGCATAAAGAAAAATTTAGAGTGAATGAGATCAGGGATATTTATTTACTTGCCATCAACTATTGCATCAAGCGACTAAATACTGGAGATAATTTTTATATTCGAGAATGCTTTGAGTTATATCGAAAGGGGATAGCACAAGATTTTTTGTTAGAGAATAATATTATTGATGCTTCGGCATTTAGGAATACTGTTTCTTTAGCTTTAAGACTAAAGGAGTATAAATGGGTAGAAGAATTTTTGGAAACCTATAAAGACAAACTACACCAAAAATACCGTACCTCGACCTATCAATATAATCTAGCAAAACTACGCTATGAACTTAAGCAGTACCAAGAAGCCATGAAAATTTTAGTGCAAATAGATTCCGAAGATTATTTGATGAATCTTGGTGCCAGAACACTACTCCTGAAAATTTATTATGAGTTGGAAGAATTTGATGCTTTAGATTCTCTCTTACAAAGTATGCGATCTTACCTAAACCGAAAAGACGTCATCGGGTATCACAAAGACCACTACAAAAATATCATTTCGTTTACGTATAAATTAATGAAGCTTTCGTCTTACGATAAAGGAGAACGAGAAAAACTCCGTTCGCTTATCCTTAATGCTACAATTAGAAGTGAACGAGATTGGTTTTTGAAGCAAATAGAAAAGATATAAATTAAACCATTACTGAGCGGCAGGATATTTGAATAGAGGTGCATTCCTCAAAAAGTGTTAATATAGAGTAGGCAAAACACACACTTTAAGATGCACACAACATTTGAGGAAATCCTTGCACTTATGAAAAAATATCTTGAGGAACAAGGTACACAAATTGACAAACAAACAGGCTCAAGAAGCTTATTCTTCGTAGATTTTACGAAGAATTTAATATATGCTTTTGTAATAAACATACCGATATTACGTCAACTCACTACAGAGCTTCAAACAAGTGAAAACTGTAAACTATTAGACTTAAAGCAAACGCTATTTTCTACGATGAAAGATAGTTTTACCCGATTTCCTGCAAAGTTCTTTGAAAACTTGTATCAACATGTGTTACAAAATCGCAAATGGCTACGAATTGAGGCTTTTGATGAAATAGGCATTGGAAGTATTTTTCCAACACTTCGTTCTATGCAATGGTAATTTAGGATTTTTTTCACTAAAATAAAACCTCATCTACGACGATC
Source organism: Saprospiraceae bacterium (assembly GCA_020630735.1). Lineage (GTDB taxonomy): Bacteria > Bacteroidota > Bacteroidia > Chitinophagales > Saprospiraceae > JAHDIP01. The sequence continues at coordinate 6,789 of JAHDIP010000186.1, forward strand.
AATTTGTCAATTTATACTTAGTAAGGAAAATAATGAATGGCAAGTACAGCGCATTTTTGAAGAAGGATTTTCACAAACTGTAGATGACTATCGTTTAGAAGATCGAGTATTTCATTAAACGAATAAAGCCCTGTTTTTATTTTTCAATAGACTTATTCCTTATTTAGATAACAAAAAACAGTTTTCATTTCCTTTCAGTTGCAGACTTCTTAATTTATTTCATTAGCTTTTTAAACTGATAAAAAACACGTTCTAAAAATCGGATATCTTCTGTAATAATTTCAACGTTTCCTTGTAGTTCTTGTTTGAAATCTATTGTTTTACCATAGGTTGTATTTAAATTGTTGTGTAGTTCGACTTCTATAGCATAAACATTGTTTTTAGGAACGAGTGAGATAGTCTTTACTTTTCCGATAATCATTCCATATTCTTGATAGGGATAACCATCTAATGCTATATTGACTTTCTGAGTAGCTTTGAGTTTACCTGAATTTTGAATCGGTACAATGACTTTACCTATTAGTTGCTGCTCTGTTTCAGGAACAATAGTCATGACTTCTTGACCTACTCTCACAAACTGATCATTGCTCCAAACATTAAAAAAAGAAACTTGTCCATTGATTGGAGATTTGATTAAATATTTTTGTTCCCAGCTATCAATAGTAGCGGATAACTTTTTGTAGCTTTCCATGAGGTTGATATAAAGTCGTTTTTGAGATTCTTCTTTTTGGATATCTAATTCTAATAGTTTCTTTTTCAAGTTAGAAATATCAATAGTTGTTTGAGCAATAGTTGTTTTTGTGTTTTCATAATTTTTACGAACGCCTAAAATCTCCATTTCTCTTTGTTCAATTCCTTCTTTTGCCGCAGCTCCTTCATCAAATAATTGTTGTGCTCTCTCCTTAGCTTTATTCACTAAAGTGATTTCTTCTTCATGAATAGACATGTGAGCGGACTGTTGTTTTTTTAATTCTTCATATTCTTGTACTTGTATGTTTATCAATTCTTGCTCTTTACGAACTGCTTGAAGCTGATCATAGACTTGATATTCTTGGTATCTTTTAAAAAATTCTGCATAGGCGACTTGACATTCTCCTAAGTTTAACTTCGAATTATTAATGATAGAATCTGGAATGAGCAATGTTTTGGGATTAGCGGTATTTATCTTTTTTAATTGTCTTTTTAACCAAAACATTTCATCTATATTAGCAGGGTTTTCTATGAGCGCTAATAGTTCATTTTGTTTTACAAGTTGATTATCATTTACAAAAAGCTGTACGATTCTACCATCTGATCTTGATATTACATTTGATGGAGGAATAGGAGTTGTTACTGTTATTCGACCATTTATTATATCAGGATATTTGATTATCCAAGCAAGTATCACTAAGCCAATTATGACTAAGGAAATGATGCCAGTTCCCCAGCGAATAACCCAATTAGGAGCTTTGCCAAGTACTTCTCTAGCTTGATGACTTCTTTCTTCTACAAAGTCTATTTTTTTTATATCTCTTGCCATAATTAATTCCCGAGTTCAAGTTGATTTTTAACAAGGTTAAAATATGCTCCTTGGAGTTTTACTAATTCTTCGTGATTTCCTACTTCAATAATTTTTCCTTGATCTAGTACTAAGATTTGATCAGCATTTTTTACAGTACTTAATCGATGGGCAATAACGACTACAGTTTTTCCTTCATAGAAAGATTCTAAATTTTCCATGATTATCTTTTCGTTATTTGCATCTAGTGCCGAAGTAGCTTCATCAAAAAATAAGTAAGGAGGATTTTTATAAACTGCTCGAGCAATTAATACTCTTTGCTTTTGACCTCCGCTGAGTTGTAATCCACTTACACCAATTTTTGTCAAATAACCATTCGGCAAGGAATCAATAAATTCTTCTATATTGGCAACTTTAGCGGCGTACAATAATCGTTTTTTGTCTATTTGCCCACTACCTTCTGATTCTGTGATATTATTGGCTAAGGTATCTCCAAAAATAAAACCTTCTTGCATTACTACTCCACAGTTTTGTCTCCAAAAATCTGCATGATAATTATTAAGACCGAAGTGACCAATTTGAATTTTTCCTTCAATAGGTTTATAAAACTTCAAAAGGACTTTTAGTAAGGTTGTTTTTCCACTTCCGCTTGCACCCACTATTGCTGTCACTTTTCCTTCAGGAATGGTAACGCTGATGTCGTTCAACACCATTGGTGTACGAGGACCTCCATATTGGAAGTGAATATTTTTTAATGTAATATCTTTTTGGGGAGGTAATGATAGAATATTTTCTTCATTAGAAGACACTTCGTCTTCCATGTTCTGAACTTCATTTAATCGTTCTAAACTTATTCTTGCATCTTGTGCTGATTGGATGAAACGTACAAAATTGTTGATAGGTACATTTAGTTGTCCAATGATATACTGAACTGCTAGCATCATGCCTAGAGTCATCTGACCATCTATTACCGCTTTTGCAGCTACGAAAGTTATCAGAATATTTTTGAATTCATTGATAAAGTTTCCTCCTGCACCTTGATATTGTTCGAGTACCAAGCCTTTTAGCGATAATTTAAATAAACGTATTTGAACAGCTTCCCATTTCCATCGTCTTCTGCGTTGAGAATTATTAAGTTTAATTTCCTGCATTCCCATTATCATTTGATGAAGACTATTTGTATTATCAGCAGCTTCATCAAAGCGTTTATATTCTAGTGAAGCTCTTCGTTTCATAAATAATAAAACCCATAATACATAAAAAGACGAACCAAATAAGAAAAGTAAAAATATCTTTAAGTTATAAAATAATAAAACCGCACCAAAGACCAAAAGGCTAAAAATAGAAAAAAGCATGTTTAGAGATTCGGCAGATAGAAATTGTTCTATCCGTCTATTATCTGCTATCCGTTCTAAAACATCACCAACATGCCTCACACTAAAAAAAGAAAGAGGTAGTTTCGTAAGTTTTATCAAGTAATCAGATATAATAGAAATGTTAATGCGAGATCCCATGTGTAATAAAAGCCACCCTCGAATAACTTCGATAGCAGATTGCGAGAAAAAAAGCATAATATGTGCAATCATTATGATATAAATGAATCCAATATTTTGATTCTTTATACCATAATCTACTATAGATTGTGTGAGGAATGGGAAAATAAGTTGTAATCCAATAACCGAAATTAACCCCAAAACGAGCTGAAATAAATATCCATTATAAGGACGCAGATAGGGTAGTAGAATGCCTAAACCTTTAGTTTCTTTTGTCTCAATTACTTTGTCATTATAAAATTCAGGAGAAGGATCAAGTGCCATGACTAGGCCTTCATCGTTATCTTCATTTACAACAGAATTTAACCAACCTTTTTCAAATTCCTTACGGGTATAAGTCATGTGACCAAATTGTGGATCGGCAACATACACTTTATTCTTTTTTACTTTATAAACGACAACATAATGGCGTTGTCGCCAATGTGCAATACAAGGTAATGGAATTTCATCTCGAAGTGATTCATAAGAGATAGTTGCCGCAAAAGATCGCATTCCTATGGCTTCTGCTGCATCAGAAATACCTAATAAAGAAACTCCATCAGCAGTTAAAAAACATAGATCTCTTAAGTAGGGTAATGGATAATCTCTTCCGTGATGTTTTGCGATCATCTTCAAACATGTAGGACCACAATCTGTTCTGTCTAGTTGTTTGAAAAACGGAAATTTACTTAAAGTCATTTAAGTTATCATTTAATATGAGAATTGGCTTTTTTTAATGAAAAATTAATTGTTCATTAGTTTTATTTTCTCTCACAATGTGTTAAGAACAAGTCTATTAGTCTGTTTAAGTAATTAATATAACAATATTATTGTAGAATATGTAATATTGTTTTTTATGTCAGATAAATAAAATATCGGTAAGGGGTATAATTAAGAGTTAATCTACATAAAAATACTTATAAGTTAAATCCAATTACAAACAAACGAATTGTTTTCCTTTTCATAACCAATATTAGTAGAAGGACCATGTCCAGGATAAATAGTAATATCGTCACCTAAAGGGAAAATTTTTTCTTTGATACATTTTTCTAAAACATCAAAATTGCCACCAGGTAAATCGATTCGACCAATTCTATTTTTAAATAAAACATCACCAGAGATTAATATTTTTTCTTCAGCACAAAATAGAGAGATACTTGCAGGAGAATGTCCAGGAGTTAGAAGAACCTTAAATGTAGAATTCCCAACAGAGATGTTATCTCCTTCTTCTAAAAGAAGATAATTTTCAGGAATAGGCTCTATGGTAAGTCCAATCTTTTTTCCATAGTTAGGCATCATTCCTAAAAAGCGAACTTCTTTTTCATGAAGTGCTAGTTGTATACCATATTGTTCCATGATAAATTTATTACCAATTACATGATCGACATGACAATGAGTATTGATTACTAATTTAGGTTTCAATTGTAGATAGCTTATAAAATCCGTTAACTCTTGTTGTTCTTCCGAACTATAACATCCAGGATCAATAATTAGACATTCTTTCGTTTCATCAAAAACAATGTAAGTGTTTTCGGAAAAACGAGGAAATAAAAAAGTAGTTATATTTACCATAACACGATTATTTTAAAATACTTTCTTTTGTAGTTGATAATAAAGTTTGAAACTGTTTTACATATGATTCTTTTCTCATTCCAACTAAAACATGATCAATGCCTTTTTTTAAATATGCATCACAAGATATAACTGAAAAAGGCCTACTATCAAATGAAGCTATTTCTCCTTTTGTAATAAGCTGTTTTTTTATTGTAGTAGATCTCTTTGTCATTTTGAGGAGACTATATTTCTTTGATTGTGCTTTTAGATATTGTAATGATTCTATAATATCATTTGGTACCTTGTATTCAAAAAGTGGTTCGATGAAATCTTGATATAATTTTCCGTATAACATATCGACCGCTTCAATATTGCCTGCATTATTATAATGACTATTCAGTAATTTTACCACAGGAAAATCAATTGATTCACAATTAGGGTCATTTGCTTTGACTTGGATATCTAGTCTCTGAATAAGATCATGAACGATCATTCGATCTTTTTTTTCTTCTTCAAGTGATATATTTATATCTGGATAGGTTGCAAAACGAGCAAAGCCATTTTTATCTTCAGAACTAAGGGGTCTATTAGCAATAGTGATTATTCCATTTTCTTTTGCTAAATCTAATAGGCTTTTATTATTTGGATATTGTTTGTCAATTGCTCCTTGTTCAAAAAAATTAAAAGGAAATTGTATAAATTTGAAATGATGTTTATTCGAAATTTTGTTAGCAATGTCAAGTACGATTTGAAGGTTTGTAGTTGAATCCTTCGAAATAGATAAAGGAAAACTATTAGAACTGATACCATAATATCGAATGATGCCTTTAGAGACCTGTTCTTCCAAGAATAGAAAAGCTTTTTCTATTCTTGAATAATAAATCTCTGTATTAGGAACGGAATTTTTATCCTGAAAATAATATTCTGGATTATGAAGCATAAAACAATCAATATAACTTCGATTTAACCTTTTTAAAGATTGTTTAAGTT
>JAHDIP010000187.1 GCA_020630735.1 Saprospiraceae bacterium
TGGCAAGCACCTAAAATTCCACCAGTGATTTTGTTAAGATCTTCTTGAGAAGAATTTTCTTGAGCTTTTGCTTTCATGTCGTCGAACGATAATCTTTTTTTGTTCTTCATGATTAATTGTTTTAAATGTTAAAAAATAAATTTAAGTATATTGCAATATGTTTTTAGTAAATTAGGACTACTCTATCAATTATATTTTTATGAATCCCTTCTTTATATCTTTATTCAAGACATTCTGAAAAGAATCTAAATAATTTAAAATTTAAAATTGAGTACAATTCAATAGTGCTATCCTATTTCCCATAAAAAAAGAGACAGGATATTGTGTAAATATTGGATTGTGTTTTTGCATTGTTATATAGCTCTTCTATTAATCTTTATTCAAGACATTCTGAAAAGAATCTAAATAATTTAAAATTTAAAATAGGGTACAATTCAATAGTGCTATCCTATTTCCCATAAAAAAAGAGACAGGATATTGTGTAAATATTGGATTGTGTTTTTGCATTGTTATATAGCTCTTCTATTAATCTTTATTCAAGATATTCCGAAAAGAATCAGAACAATTTTTAATAGCATTATGCTATATCAGTAAAAATGTAATATGTTGTTTAGAAATAATAATAATACGATATGTCGTATCAATATTTCATTAGCTTTATTACTTAAGGTAAAAAATCAAACTTCTAAGACTTTAAATAATCAAGGGGATAATATTTTTAGTCTGTAGATATCAAATGCATATTTTACATTTGGTAGTTTGTATGTTTGTTTATAATTGGTATTTAATAAAAGTGTAATGTATTAGCAAATATATATAACATAATGCAAACATCCAAATAAGAGGCAGGATAAAATGCAATATCTGAAAACTTAATAAGGACTAAAGATTTAACAGGAATAATATTGTTATTTTTTGTTTCCGTACTCTGATTTTTTACTAAACCTTAAAAAAATTGATGATCTAAAACAATTATTCACACACCTGAATAGCTTGATAGAAATCAAAAAGAGCTAAAATTTTGGTATAAACATTCCTACTTCTTTTCTATAATTCAAGTATGCTGCTCCAAATTCTTCTAGGAGTTTTTGTTCTTCCAAACGAGTACCAATGTACAAATATAGACTTGTAATAATTGCTATACTCAAATGAACAGGATACGGATAAAGCAACAATAAACCCCAAATGATTAAGTACATTCCTGTATAAAGTGGATGCCTTATATAGCGATTCAGACCAGTCCTTTTTAATTCATTTGCTTTGAAATTTTCCTTGTTCTTTAGTTGATAGAAACCAGAAAATTCTGCTAAATTATATTCCAGTAAAGCAACAGACATGATTCCTATGCCTACTAAAGTACAAATACTAGCTATAATACTTGAGAATGAAAAAGTAGAAAAAAGAAACTGTGCACTTGTCTGTTTGTACATCCAGTATAAAGGGAGTAATAAACCCAACGAAACGATATTGAAAAACAAACGATAATAGGGTAGAGGCAATATCGTTTTCATCAGCACTTGCTTTGTCGATTGGTGAGCAAGCAAACTATGCAGGATAAAATAAAAGATGTACGATATGGAAAATAATTGAATCATATTACATTTTTAATGACATTACCAACTTGAATGTTAATTTTTTTTTCCTTAACTTTATTTCTCTAGTATAATTAAAGCTATATAAATTTACAAAATTTAATAAATGTAAGTTATGAAAACGACATTGCTTTTCTTATCACTATTGTTTGTCCCTTTCTTTTTGTATGCTCAAAATTATGAGCTAATTAATGTAAATAATGAAACTCATTTTATTGATGATGAATCCGATATTTACTCCATTCGAATAGATTCTACATCTACAATTGATGGAAATACTTTTCTTTTTAACCATAAAGTTTTTACAGAAACCTTTTCTGTATCTTGCCCCTTTATTGCTAGCGATTCTTCTTGGATAGGCTATCAAATTATCGTAGATAATGATGGTCAGTATATTTTTTTTAATAGACAACAAGATAGTATTTTTATACCATCTCTTGCTGAACTGAATGAGCATTGGAGCTTTTATCAATTTGCAAATGGAGATTATATTGATGCTACTATTTCAAGCATAGATAACCAAATGATATTAGGTGATTTAGATAATGTAAAGACGATTACACTACAAGCCAAAAACGATTTAGACATGGATATTGACCATCCTGTAAATGGGCAATCAATAAGTTTTTCTGAAAATAATGGAATTGTAAGTGTTTTTAATTTTATAGATTTTCCTCTTGATATTAAGACCTACACCTTAGTTGGTTCTGCTAATTCAGCTAATGGTATTCAAAACCTAACAGCAAGAGAAATTTTTGATTATGATATAGGAGATGAATTTCATGTTGAACGAAATTATCAAAACAACTGGAAATATACCTACCGTTCTATTCGAAAAAAGATTTTAGGTAAAACGGTTTCACTAAATCAAGATACGTTAAACTATATTGTTGAACAATGCGAATTCCGAATTCAAAATGAAGACCCCTTAATTAGTCCTGATACTTTGTCGACACTCGATACTTTAACGGAAACAATCATCCTTTCCAATTACAATCTTCACCAATTGACACTAGAGCCTGTTGTAAATGGTTATACGGAATTTTCAATTAGCCAAACGCACAATCGAAGAAAAAAAACACACTTTGATTACAATTATAATCCTGATGATGACTGTTGGGAAGAACTGGTTGTAACCTACGATTTTGATTTTACTTTTATCGAAGGATTAGGAGGAGGTTATTTTAGCACTCCTGCAAGTAACTACACACTTGTTTACTACAAAAAAGGAGATGAGGAGTGGGGAACACCTTTTGAATGTTCGCCTTTGCCAACTAGTATTGCAAACCTCGAAAAAGAACATCCACAAATTAGTGTTTATCCGAATCCTTTTTCGAAGCAAACGAGACTAACGATAGAAGATTACAAATTTGGAGAACGTCTAACTTTTGAATTGTTTGAAATGACTGGCAAAAAAATCTACTACACTAATATCAATCAACCAAGTTTCGTCATTCATAAAGAGAATTTATTATCTGGTCTTTATTTCTATAAAATATCGAATACAAAAAAACGAACTAGTTTTATAGGCAAGTTAATGGTGGAATAGGATAATAACATCTTAGACCAGTTCTTACTCATTACTAAATGCTAAAATAGAAACTAAGGTATTGACTAAGTGTTGGGGATTATCGTTGCTACTGATTACTTCTACCATTTCAATAAGGTAAAGCCAATTGATTGGATTGGTATACATTTCACTTAAATCGCCTGTAAGCTCTTTTGTCTTTTCTTTATAAAAATAAGCATTACTTAAAATAAAAGTTTGTGCTTTGTGATGATACTCAAGAAGTAAAAATTCATTGTATTCATTAGGTTCATTTATTAAAAGGAAGAGTACATTTTTGAAGAGTTGAACTGGTCCCGTATCGTAGTAAGCCATGTCAAAAAGTGGATACTGGTATCTGGTGAAAGAGATGTTTGCAGCTTTTAATAATGCTTCTGCTTCTTGTAGTTTTTGTTCGATACCATCGACCAATAAATTATTTCGATCAAGATATTTGAGTGGTGACCATTGACCACTTGCATCAATACACTCTAATTCCCCGACTCGTTCTTTGTACTGAAACCGATTGTTGCCAGGTAAAATATATCCAGCGTAATAATATTTTAATCCAAGTTCTTGAGCATGCATTACCTCAATATACATCGTGAAAATACCAAGACTAAATGCGGCGTAATCAGGATGATAAATACCTATTATACTCGCCATGCTTTCTTCACCAATATCAAAAAAACTAGCAGCAATTAATTGTTCACCATCATATACCAGCAATTCGTACGTATCGAAATAAGGGTGCTTAAAACTTCCTTTTAGGTTGTTAGCTAGTTTGCCCGGAAGGTTTCCTTTGAAGGTTGTTTTGTAAGTGGTAAAAAGAGCTTCTTTTTCAGGACTAATACTTGCTTTTCCAAATTCATAACGGAAAGCTTTCGAACATTTATTGATTAATTTTCGTTGGCTTTTCCTAAACGAATGCTGCTCTAAGGGTAGCCGAGTTCGGATAACGGTAAATACTCCATCATCTGTAATAGCTACTGGACAATGATACATCATATCTCGCCCTCTAAAGAAACCCTTCGCTAGAAAGCGATCTAGTTCTTCTTTTATAAGCGATTGTGGAAAATAGGTTAATGTCCTCATTAAACTCTAGTATAAAGTCTACTAATTCAGGTAATATAGAGCCATAAAGATAGACAAAGGATTTATAAAACTAAAAGCAATATTCACCTTTCTCAATGATATAATTAGCAATTGCTCTTCGAGTCTCTTTTGGATTGATATTATAAGGTTTTAAAAGTGTGTTTACTAGCCTTCGCATGAAGCTTCTTTCTATGCCTGTAGTATAGCTATAGATAGCATCATATGCAGCTTTGCGAGTAGTTGCCAGCGCTTCGTAAAGATAGTATTGTAACATTTGCTGCTGAATAGCAAGCTTGTTTTTATCTACATCAGACATTGATTGTAGTTTCTCTATTTTTAGTAAAACAGACTCTGCAATGTATGCCTCTGCAAGAATATCGGAAAAGTTCATAACAATTTCTTGTTCGTCTACAAGTTTTGCTTTTAGCTTTTGACCAGCAGCGCCAGAGATCAATAAGAACGTAGATTTAATATTTTGTACAATGCGTTTTTCTTCATTCAGTCCTGCTTTACTTTTGAAAGGTAGTAACTGTTTGATGAGTTGAAATGGTATTTTTTTTCCTGGTGTTATCAAATCAATTTCCTTCGTTTGTATAGCACGTTTTGTTAATTCACCAACAGATAGCATTCGGTTAATCTCGTTGGTGCCTTCGTAGATGCGAGTGATACGAGCGTCTCTATAACCTGTTTCGATGCCCATTTCAGCAGAGTAACCCATGCCACCATATACTTGTATCGTTTCATCAGCTACCTGACAAACATTTTCAGAACCTTTTACTTTTAAGATTGAACATTCGACAGCAAACTCTCGGATAGCTTTTAGTTTTGCTTCACTACTGCTTAGACCATTTTTTATAAATTCTTGTGTTTTTAAATCTATGTTTTTTCCCGTACGATAAACGGCAGCATCGATAGCAAATGTACGAGTACACATTTCGCCTAATTTTTGTTTGATAGCGCCAAAGTCACTAATAGATTTTCCAAATTGCTTTCGTTCTTTTGCATAAGTTATAGCTTTGGTTGTTGCAAATTTAGATCCACCCACGGCACCCGCAGCAAGTTTTATTCGACCAGTATTTAAAATGTTTAGTGCAATTTTAAAACCACTACCTCGTTCCGATAATAAGTTGTCAACAGGCACTGGGCAATTATCAAAAAAGACTTGTACTGTTGAAGAACCTTTGATCCCCATTTTCTTTTCTTCAGCTCCAAGTGTAATACCTCCAAATGCTTTTTCGACAATAAAGGCAGATAGCTTTTTATCATCGTCGATTTTTGCAAAAACAATGAATAGGTCAGCAAAGCCACCATTAGTGATCCAAATTTTTTGACCACTAAGTAAATAGTGTTTGCCATCAGGAGAGAGGATAGCTTTTGTTTTTCCTGAGTTGGCATCGGAGCCAGCATTTGGCTCGGTTAAGCAATAGGAAGCTTTGAGTTCGGCACTAGCTATACCAGGTAAATATTTTTTCTTTTGCTTTTCCGTTCCATAATAAACAATAGGTAAAGAACCAATAGAAGTTTGAGCACCAATAGTAGTAGCAAAAGAAAGCCCTAGGGCAATAGCTTCAGAAAACAATAAACCAGTATTGAAGTCGAGATCAATGCCTCCATATTTTTCTTCGATACCTACTCCACAAAAACCGAGTGCAGCAGCTTTTTCTAATAATACAACAACTTCCTTTTTATCTTCTTCGATACTTACATCAAACTCCCGTCCTCGTTCCAACATCTCCTCTTGGATTTCTTTCATACAAAACTCTCTGACCATTTCAGCGATCATGAGTTGTTCTTCATTCCATTCTTCTGATATGAAAATTTCATTAGGTGCTGCTTGGCGAGTAAGGAAACTCCCTCCTGTTAGATGGCTCATAGTATATCGTTTAGGTTGTAAAAATAACAAAAAAAGCAATGCACGCATTGGAATTGTTTGATTAATTTTTAGATAAAAAAACTAATCTTCGATAAGATGGAAAATAACCGACCTCACAAATCGTTTTACACTGTGATTATGTTATTTTTGTAGAACGCACTTTTTCAAAGAAGTGTTCACTACACAAAAATTCATAATGAATCTGAAAAGCTTAAGAAAAAATTGGGAGCACTTCGGTAAGACAGATCCTATGTGGTCTATCATTACCAATCCTGATAAGAAAGGGAATAAGTGGAAGAAAGAAGAGTTTTTCGAAACAGGAGTTAGAGAGATAGATGCTGTAATGAAATATATTAAACCTTTTGAGCAAGCTAATTTTAGAAGTAAAGCATTAGATTTTGGTTGTGGAATAGGACGACTTACGCAAGGATTAACAAGATATTTTACTGAAGTACATGGCGTTGATATTGCTGACTCCATGATTGATCTAGCGAATGAGCACAACAAGTTTAAACAAAAATGTCAATATACCCTCAATACAAAAAATGATCTAAGCATCTTTCCTGATAATCATTTTGATTTTATCTACTCTAATATTACCCTCCAACACATGGAGCCAAGATTCATGAAAAAGTACCTGAGTGAGTTTGCCCGAATTTTAAAACCAAAAGGTTTACTTGTTTTTCAACTACCGAGTGAACCCAAAGTATCTATCTTAAAACTCAATAAATTTATTCCTTCTATTCTCTACCTATACCGAAAATTGAAGTATGGCATCAATACCCCTATTATGGAAATGTACTATATCCACAAAGACGAACTTATACCTTTTATGCAAGAACATGGGGCTTCCTTGGTTGATGCAGTCGCGTACCAAAGTGCAGGTCCTGAATGGGAAAGTTTTCGCTATTGTTTTAGAAAGTAAAACTCAAACCTAACTGAAAAGTTAGATTATTATAATTGTTTTTGAATTCTAATACATCACTAGCTTTTGTTGTATCAAAGGTATCAGGAGATAAATCAATATTGTTAGAATTTTGAGTTAATTCATCAGAGTAGTAAGTTTGCTTGTCACTCAAAGGTAAATCTTCAAGTGTTTCATCGAGTAGGGTAAGATTACCTACATTCGTTTGCTGCGCATAGTCCGTAATTTCAGATTGTTTAATTCGAATAACAAGGAATGAGTAAGCGACTTCTGCATTCAATCCTATTCTATTGGTAAGCGCATATTCAAGTCCTAATGTATTTCGAAATCCAAGGTCGAAACGAGCTGTTGATATTCCTTCGATTGTTACATCAGTCATAGCACCTTCAATATCCAAACCAAGCCGTTCTTTAGCTAATCGACCTTCATCATCATCAATGACTGCGTAAGATTTGGAATCGCCTGTAATGGGTAAAATGATGCCCGTTTTATTATACCAACGAAGTTTTTCACCACTACTAGAAAAAACAATTTGAGGCACTGCTACCAAACGTTGCGTCACTACTTCATGGATGGCTTTATAGGTAGGCGTATTCGTTTCAGCTAACTTGATCCGAGGGCTTTTAGCATAAGTAGCTTGTAATTCGAAACCTAAACTTTGGTTGAGGAGAAAGCCTACACCAAAATTTACTTTATAGCCTTTACCAAGTGTACCATATACAGGATTTGCTGTAAAATTGCCATTGTCATCTTGCGAAAAATCAAAACCACCAATTTCACTAAAAGGTGAACCAAGATCATCACTAGATGTTGAAATAGCATAGCCACCACTGAGTTGTACATAAAGTTTTTGTGCATGGCTGTTTATTACAAAAAGGAATAAAAAAAGGAAGAGTGCTAAATATGTTTTCATCTTTTTTTCTTATGAAGATAAGAAAAAGATTTAAAAGATGAGCGTAATATACCTACTGGTATTCAGTTTAAGGATCATCATTGGTAGCTATCTTTTGATTCTCAGTAGCTTTAATCATTTGAGAATTCCAAAACCATTTTGGTTTCAGTATAGTTTTTACCATCAAAATGGGAATGATAGACAAAAGTCCTAGAAAAATTTAGACAAACGAATCAGCATATTAAAGCCAGAAAAAAGACTTTGTCCTTTGCTTAAGGTTTCTTTCGAGTACATTACCTGAATAGGTACTTCCGTGAATTTTGCTTTGTGCAAGCTTAGGTGCTTGATGAACTCTGTACAAAACTCATAGCCATTAAAATTAAACGGTGATTTTTGAGCAAAGTCTGCTTTGAAGGCTTTCATGCCCGATTGGCTATCGGTGACAGCTAAACCAGTGAGCACATAGGTAACAGCATTACCAATTTTGTTATAAATTCTTCTGTGGAAAGGAATAGAATTTTCAGAACTTAAAAAACGACTACCAATAACAGCATCAGAACCGGATTGTTCTAGTTCATTCACTAATTTTCCGATATCAGAAGGGAAGTGTTGATTGTCAGCGTCCATCGTAACAATAACTTTGGCACCTTGGGCAATGGCATATTCAATACCTGTTTGCGTAGCAGCACCAGGTCCTAAATTAATTGGATGGTTGAGTACTTTGATGCCATAGGAAAGACCAACTTGTTCTGTTTGATCAGAACTGCCGTCATTAACAACAACGATATTGTGGTAACCGAGGGATAGAGTTTGATGTAACGTTTTACCGATACGCTTTTCCTCATCTTTAGCCGGAATCACTATGTAAACATGTTCATGCATAGCTTGATAGTAGATAAAAAATGATATCGGCTAGGGAAGTTAAAATAGAATTTAAATTGGCTTTTGAGATTGAAGTTATTTGCTTCAAGTAGACGACTTAAAACCATTGATTAAGGTTAAAAGAAACTATTGAGACCTAAAGATAATTATTTAATTTGAAAAATCGCATAATTTCCTTGGAATTTTACATTTCCAAACACCTTGTATTCACGAGTTCCATCTGCTTTTTCGACCATTTGATTGGTTCCAAGTAGTTGTAAACCAGGGTTTTGATAAAGGAATCCCATGAGTTGATTAAATTTCTTTTTTAAAGATTGTTCGGGAGTTTTATCGAGTGCATGGGTTTTTAAGTCTACTAATAAGTATTTATAACCAGATGCCTTAAATACTTCTGTCAACACAGCTTTATCGGGATATTTATTGATTAACTGTTGGAATGTACCTAATTGGTTATCATGGAAAACGCGTCGATCATTTTTCTCAATTAAGAAAGTCAGAGTAGTGCCGACTTTATAAATTAAGGATTCATCCTCGCTATTAATGATTGAAAGTGCATTACTAGAATTAGGATAAAAAGAATTAAAAGTTTCTTTTTTATTAAAAACACCTGTTTGATATCTCGCTACACTTGAGTCGAATAAGTTAACAGCATTTTGCTTAGTCGTCATTTTATTATTTGCTATTCTAAACAAATAACCCATCCCAATCCATATAACTGTAGCTGCAGCAAATATCCCAAGTGAAATTTTATTCAGCAAAGATTTGTTGCCTTTTAAGTCCATCATTTTTGCAGTAGTGAGTAAGGTAGCAAGTGCGAAAAAGGGGAAGGCATACCATATAATTCCTGCCGTAAGTAACAGAGATAAAAAACCAAATAATAAGAGTAGATTAAGCATGGATCGATTGACAATACTTAATTGTTCAATACGATGTTGAAACAGAAAAAATACTCCTGCAAATAGCAGCATGAGCATCGGATAAGTAAAGTGATCTTTTTCGCCTGAGATGGAATAAACCAAGTTATGTATAGGCTTTTTTAGTTGAAAAATACCCTTGTTGATATGTGCCATTGTTATACTAACTGGACTAGAAGAAAAATTATTTTCGGCTATAAATTTGTCTAATGCTGAAATAACTACTGTGGGATCGGTTGTGTTTTCTATTTGTAAATATGGTGTTGAGACGGAAGAAACTAATATGGTCAAACAGAGAAAAGCAGAAACTAATCCCCATACAGGTTTATTAACAAAACCCAGTAATAAAATAATAGGTATAAAAAGTAAAAGAATGAATCCAATATCAACAAAACCGCCATGCTGATTTGTGTTCATTGTAGCATCATAAGGTAATGAAAGATAACGAATAGGAAGAGGCTCATAACCGATATAACGCTGAATCTCCTCACGAATAGCTGTATTGGTTAGTCTTTTCTTTGGTTTCGATTTTGTCTTTGCTTTTTTAGTCTTTGTTGCTGCTTTAGTTTTCTGTTGTTTAACCTGCTGAGTGGTGGCTTGTTGTTCTTGAGCATTCGCCTCGTTACATGGTATACATACAAGTAAAGCCAAGATGAAAATATAGAGGCTTTTTAGAAGTGAAAAATATGTATATTTAGTTCTCATTTTTATTTCTTTCGCTGTTTATATTGTCTCCAGTTCTTGTCAAAATTCTGGATACTTCCATTAGGTGCATTCGACTTTCCATTTAATAATGTTTGAGTCGATAAGCTTCCTGATTCAATATAGTTTTTTCCAATCCAAGGCAAAAAAGGAAGTATGAAAAAACAAGAATATAAGGCTGTTGCTTTTACACTACTTACTAGCTTTTGAGGATTTTTTCGACTACTTAAACCAATCAAAATAATTCCCACTACTAGTAATATCCAAAGTAAAATATTGGCACTTAGATGATATTCTCGTAAGCCACTCATATCATCTAATCGTAACAGCAAAATTCCAAAGAGACTTAAATAGGCCATACCTAAAAAAGCTAATTTGCCATGATAAAGGTACCAAATAGCAGCTACTATGCTACAAAATGTAAATAGGGTAGTAAATTTTATTCCAAGAGCAAAACCAGTCATTAATCCCATCAAAATAATATATTGTTTGTTCAATGGACGTTCTGCAGTAGTCGTACTTTCTGATAGGGTAGCAGCTTCATTGGTGCCAACTTTTTTCTTTTTTGATTTAGTAAAAGATAGCGTTGACCATTTTACAAAAATAATCAGCACAGAAAGGATGATAAATAATAAACCCAAATCAACTTTCAAATCTAAATACGATTGGAATGCAATAGAAGGGGTTATGTAAAAAAGGAGTAAAGCTAAAAGAATACTATTAGTATCCATTTTTAACCAGTTTTTTCCTAATGCATACATAGCGACTAAACACATAATACCGCTTACCGACGAGAGTGCCATAGCTATAGAAGTATCATCAAATAGTATGAAACCAAGTGCCATAAATAGCGACCAATTATAAGGTTGAAAGCCTTTTACTAAGCCACTATAGTCATCGATAATAGAAGGTAGATTGATATACAACGACAGTGCATCCCAACCCTGAGGCATCGGACTCATGAGCTGAACTAGGTTGAGACTGATAATAATGAGTAAAATATAAAAACTACTAATGCCGATGACATTTAATTTTTTTATTTTTAATGGTGTGATAAGGGAATGTTTTAGAAATGCTAAACTCTCTTTCCACCGGATACCTAATATCACTAAAAAAATAGGTAATATGACAAACCAATGGAGGAATTTAAAGATACCCAATATGAAAAGTAAGGCGACAATTCCCATTATTCCTGTAGCAACGTTAATAACAATGCTTTCTATTCGCTGAAACTTGAAATTAGAAAAGCTTGTAAGAAGCTGTCCAAAGGTATGGCTAACCAATAGTATAAAGTAAACAGATGCTACGGTATAAAGTGTACGAAAACCAAGGACACCAAGTGAGGAACCAGTCATGTAATTTTTTTGCCTAGTCGCTGCAGCTAACTCTGCTATATTCCCCCTGTAGATCGCCATGCTAATAAAAATTAGAATGACAGAAAGTAGGAAAATAGTAAACCCAGAAACAATCGGCAATTTCGTAGCAGATTTTTGTAGCTTAAGTACGCCAAAATTTACAGCTACGCCTAGACCTATAAATATTAGTGTAAGATCTAAGTACTTAAAGTGCTGAAAAGCAAAGTAATAAGGCGGATGATTTTGCCAATAATCTAGAAAGATAAATGCTGCCCAAAAAATGATGAAGAAGGCTAAAAAACCTTTATATAATTTATTCCACATTATAGTTTAAAAAGTAAAATAGTAGTAATAGCCAAAAAAATAACATTACATATTAGACTTAATTCTGAACGTTTTTTTTGACATACAAAATTTTTTAGAATAAAGTCTATTATAAGGACAATATGTAAAAGTTTCTATTTGGTAAACTATTTTAGGTACTGATAAAAGTAAAATTAGAGTAGTTACAAATCACTTTGTTTGGAACGGTTTATGGTAAGGGACAAATTCCTAAG
>JAHDIP010000188.1 GCA_020630735.1 Saprospiraceae bacterium
TTCAAGAAAAAAATCAAGGCAGTAGCGAAAAGCTAGTAATTCACGATATAAGAAAAATCCGCGCCAATCCGTGTTCAACGATCCGTAAAAATCCGTGTTATACCCTTCAAGCTTCCCATTCCATAACTAAGATGCAAACACAAAAAGGCGAGTATCAAAAAAGGAAAGAGTACAATATTTTTTTCTGCAAAAGAAATTTTAGTAGCTACCAAGCTCATTAACAAAAAATACAAGACTAAAGGCACTAAGAAAATCATCGAGAAGTAAGCCCAAAACGGCAAACTAATCAAATACAAGAAAAAGCCAAGCGGAATAAAATGGCGAACAGAAAGTGAACTCAAAGTCTTTGTAAAATAAGTGGTCAAAATCACCCACTTACCATTATTGAAATTATTTTCCCAGAGAGAAGGATAGGTAGAACGACAATAATAAACAGAAGTAACCTCTGGGACTAAATAAATTTTTCCACCATGTTTCAAAATCCGTTTACTCATTTCCATATCCTGATTACGGACAAGTTTAATGTCGTACAATCCTGTTTTTTCGAAGGTGCTCCGACGATAGCAGCCAAAAGGAACGGTATCCGTTTCTATAGCTTCTTTAGTACCTAATCGAAAACTAGCGTTGCCAATTCCAAAAGGATTCGAAAGAGCAAGCGCAATAGCTTTAGCGATCAAACTATCATTGCGAGGGCGAGTCTCCAAACATCCTCCTACTAGATCAGCATCCAATTCGGTGATTGCATTGACGAGTGCTGAAACATAATTTTTTTGATAAGAAGAATGTGCCCCCCAGATAATCACAAAGTCACCCTTTGATGCTTCTACACCAGCATTAAAAGCTGCAGGAACAATTCGCTCAGGATTCGGAATGAGTCGTATAAATGGATATTTTTGTTCGTAGCCTTTTATAATATTCGGCGTCTCATCAGTACTCATACCATCCATAAAAAAAACTTCTAGTAAGTCCTTCGGATAATCCTGCTCTATGGCATTCTGAATCACCTTTTCAATGAAAGCTTCTTCATTGAAACAGGGAATAATGATGGTGACGATATGTTTTGCTCTACTAATAATTTTTTATTTTAAAATCCTAACCTTAAATGTCTTATATGGTTAAAAAAAAGAGTTATAAAGTTCTATCAATTTTTTTTCTTGTGACGACCAATTGTAAATTTTATGCGCTGCACGTTTTCCATTCTCGCCCATTTGCTTCGCTTTTTCATCATCATTTAGTAAATCACTAATCGCAGTAGCAACCGCTGTAGTATCAAGTGGGTCAACGCAAATACCACATTGTGCTTCTTCAATAATTGACCGCCAGAGCGGAAAGTCAGAAGCAATAATGGGGATGCCAGCCGCCATATATTCAAACATTTTGACGGCATAAGCAACCTTATAATTTTCGATAGGGTGGAGCGTCACCATTCCGATTTTACAAGTACTCAATACATCCCAAACTTCTTGACGATTGAGGAAACCCAATTCTTGCACCTTGTTCCAAGCAGGGAGTGCAGCCACTTCGTTTTTGAAATCATCAAACCACCATTTGCCGCCTAGCATAAGAGTCGTATCTGTTTGTTCCAAACTTTGCACTAATTCCTTTACGCCCCTTACTTTTGTCAAAGACCCAATATAAGCAATTTGATTTTTGCGCTCCGTCCATTCAATATCTTTTTGTCGTTGCAAAATCGGAAAATTCGTAATCGCAAGCGACCTTGGATTAATCGCTAAAAAACGATTTTCAATATGTGGCGTTGGTGTAATAATGGCATCCAATTGACGAGCAATATTATTTTCATATCGTTCATAAATATTGGCAATGGGGTGGCGCAGTACTTTGGGAATGTATGGTTTTTCTAAAATTTGTCGAGGTACATCTTCATGCGAATCGTAGATAACAATTTTTCCTTTTTTCTTCAGTTGTAAACCTAAAGACAATAATTCTGGATCATGAAAATGATAAATTTTGGCATCAATATCTAATGCTTTTTTTAATGCAATTTTAGAAGCTTTAAAAAAACGAGGAATACGCTTTTGCGGCACATCTATATTATGAATGGTTACCCCATCTACGATTTCCGATTGCTGATTAGCAACAATGAGATGGACATCAAAATGTTTTGCTAAAGACACACATTCTTTATGAAAAATTCGAGCATCTTTTGCAGGATGCAAGGTTGTGATATGGCAAACTCTATCCTTCATAAACACTTTTGTATAAATTGAACATCGTTTTCTCTTGATTTTCCCAGCAATATTCTTGCGCCACTTTTGCAAGATGCGGGCGGTAATAATCGTTTCCCTTACGAGCAATTTTTTGTACAGCTTTTATCAATTGCTCTTTACTGTCTTCTTCTAAAATAACACCAACCTGTGGCGAAATTACTTTTTTGACTGCACCCAAATTTGACGAAATAACGGGAATGCCAGCCATAATATACTGAAAGAGTTTGTTCCCTAAAGAATAGTAGTGACTCTGATTACTATTTTCGATCAGGTATGTTCCGATATCTGCCGAAGCAGTATAGTTGAGTAATTCGGAAGGTGAAACAGCTTCATGAAAAAAGATATTGGAATGCTTTTTTGTAACAGCTTTTATCTGTTCTTCTAATGGACCATACCCCAAAAGTACAAGCACTTGTTGATCATCCATTTCTTTAAAGGCTTCCATCAATAATTCGATTCCTCGTTTTGGAGCAAGCAATCCTTGATATAAAACAATCTGCTGTTCTGCTTTTATCCCAAAACGTTCTCGAAAAATATTTTGCTTTTTTACCTCTTGTAACATCGGGCAGTTTTTGACAATTTCTGGTCGCTTGATACCATATTCATCAACATAAGCATCCGCAATAAAATCGGAAACCGTCATCATGCCATCTGCTCTATTAATGAGCAGCCGCTCTGTCCAACGAGAGATAGCCGACAAAAAAGAGCTACTCGTATTTTTATCAAACTCTAATTCATGTGCATCGTAAATTACCTTTGCTTTTCTATTAAAAAAAGTTTTGATCAACACACCAATTGGTAAAGGCGATACATCGTTGCAATGAATGATGTCGTAGTGTCGATAGTCTTTGATCACTCGATACAATAATTCAAAAAATTTCAATAATTGGACGATACGATTTTTTGACCAAGAGCGTGTACTCAGTTTTACTCGATGAACAGGGACTCCTTGTACTTCTTCGTACTCTGCCAAATCGCCTTCATGCATTGCCACTACTTGTACTGCATATCCTGCTTTCTGTAAAGAAAGGCATTCTTTCAATACACGGCTGTCATGCAAAAAATTGTTGAGTACAATAGAGGCTACTTTTTTCATGTATTAAATTCTAATTAATTAGTTTTAACATAGGGTGTATTTCTAAAATGATTGTCATCAACTTAGTAAAATAGGTCAAAGACCTATTTCTACAAATCGCATTATAGTACTGCGATTTAAGTAGTGGGGTGGCTTGGAAATATACTGTCTGAACGGAGTGAGTTTATATTTCCTAGATTTTTGCCTTCTTTTTATCAATGAAAAAGAAGGACGCCGTAGGCAACCACCAAAGTCATTACTCCGAAATTCTAACTTAAGACGAGGGCTTTAGCAAAGAACCTCATAAGTTGATGACATTATCTATCAGATCCACCCTTTGTTTTTTTTCTCGCTTATCAAGCTAACATAATCATTCCCTCGGGTGTTAAATATTGAACGTTCCAGTTCTGCTTCGAATGACAAAGTTAAAAAACTGTTGATTTGGTTTTGGGATTCTGTATTGTCTTGATTTTATTTATTAGTTTTCTCTGATATAGGTTTTGTTTTATTTACAATAACCAATAACAGAATAAACATTAAGCAATAGGCAAAGGTATAAGCCGCTGCCAAAAGATACATCAAAACGACTGCATCTTTTTGGTAGAAATACACAAAGGTAAAACTAGCTAAGACCAAAGCTAACTGCACAAATTGCGATCTAGTAAACCAAGCTGTATGTTCTGTAATATAAAAAACAGACGATACAGAAGACACGATAAAGTGTATGAAAAACGGAATCGTAAAAATTCGTGCATACAGGCCAGCTACTTCCCACTCTGCTCCAAATACAATCCGAAATAAATCGGGTGCGATGATAAAGAAAAGAATAAAAGGAAACAAAGAAATGAGGCTTAATTGTTTGATAGTTTTAAAAAAAATACTTCGGCAATGGCCAAATTTATTCATTTCCTCACTTGCTTTTTGTTTAAACACTTCTTCAAATGCTTTACCGATAACGGCTAAAGGAAGGCGTACAATACGCTGCATCAAACCATAAAAGCCTGCAATAGAAGCCATAAAAATACTATTGAGTAAAATCATGGGCAATTGATAGGAAGAGGTATTAAACAAACTACCTGCGATCATATTTTTTGGAAAATCACTATATCGTTTTCCCTGCTCCAACATTGCTGTTTTTTTTAGGTCAGTAACAAAAGCACGATCTGTTTTTAGGATAGGAAAAAGAAAATAAAGGAATCCTAAAATTTGTGCCACTAGAGAGCCGATGATTAAACCTGCTGTTCCCCATTGTAAAAATCCAAGCCCAATACGTGTAGCAGCATTTCCTAAAGACAACACAAATTTACTTTTGGTTAGTAATGCAAAACGCTTATTCCGATTATGCCAATAATTGAACGAATTGTACAAGGCGGCTGCTAGTACATAAAAAGGTAAAATATACAACCACTTCGCCATTGATGCTTCGCCAACTAATGTACATATTTGCTGATTGAGTATGACAACAATAATTAAAGTAGCGATCGAAAATAGGGTAGCAGTAACAAGAGCCATTCCTAAAACATGAAAAGCTTCTTTTTCTTTTTTTGGTAATAAAACGGCTAACTCATAGCGTCCAGTTGATACGACGAGGAGTATCGCCGCTAAAGCACTAAACAAATAAAAAACACCAAATTCTTCTGGAGTATAAATTCTACTCAAAATCGGAGCGACCAAAATAGGGATTGCCTGAGCAGCAGCAGTACCACTCATCACCGTCAATACATTTTTGGAAAATTCCGATTTTGGTAACATGAGCGCAAAGATAGGAAAAGGAGGTAGAAGAGCGTATTTGGTTATGAAGTTAATTGAGCGAAGAAAAGAAACCCTCTTAAAATAGTTTAAATTCTAAACCTTAATTTTTCAGGGGTCAAAAAAATAGTATATTGTATCAGGTAAATTTTTCGCTATACGATATTTACATTATTAATGACATATACCATATGGCAGTAAAAAATATTTTATTTCAAGTCAAAAATTAATCCTATGAGATATTTATTTACCCTAGCCATAATATTAACTTCAATGGTTCTCTTTGCTCAAGGGACAATTATATATGTCAATCATGCCGCAAATGGTTTGAATGATGGGACTTCTTGGTTGAATGCTTTTATTGATCTACAAGATGCATTAGAGCATTCATCTAATGGCGATAGTCTTTGGATAGCGCAAGGAACTTATTATCCCACAGATACAGATGATAGAACGATTGCTTTTGAAATGCGAGATGGCTTGGCAATCTATGGAGGTTTTAATGGTACGGAATCAAGTCTTAATCAAAGAGATTGGGAACTATATCCAACTATTTTGAGTGGTAATGTTAATCCTAATAATAAATCTTTAACGGTGGTACTCATTGATGAAACAGTGAATACTTTGAGAATAGATGGTATTTCTATTCAAGATGGTGATGCAGATATTTTTGATGGAGATTTCGAAGGAAGTAGCGTAAATGGAGGAGGAGTATTTATAACATCTTCCATACCCAAAGATAGTTTATCTATTTTTTTTCTTAATACTCATATTAGAGATAACGATTCTGAAATTTATGGAGGAGGTATTTATTTAAATAGTACTAATATTGCTCATTTAACTCTTGAGTTTTATAATTGTATACTACAAGAAAATAAAACTGAATTAGAAGGTGGGGCAATGTATCTAGATATAAAAGAAGTGAGCGAAAGTGATATTTTTTTCAATGATGTTTTATTCCAAGACAACCTATCATTTAATAGTATTGCAGGAGCAATACGATATGAAAATAAAAACCTGAATGCTAATTTATCCTTCGAAGACTGTTCATTTCTTAGTAACTATGGTGGTGTAGGGTATGGAGCACTTCAACTTAGTAGTTGTTCTGCTTTACCTATATCAATTGATCAGTGTATATTCGATGATAATAGTAGTGGTGGCGGATTCGAGAAAGGGTATGGAGGAATAGGCTATATTGCTAATGATGGAGATATCTTCATTTCCAATTCCATTTTTTCAAATAACTTTGCTACATATAATGGAACATTGAGTCTAAACTCTGAACAAAGTATTTATTTCATCAATTGTATATTTCGTCAAAATCATGCAATAAGATATTCTGCTATTGGTTCCATAACAGGAAACGCTTCAATCATCAATAGTACTTTTGTTGGTAATTCAACTACTTTTATAGGGGGAACGAATCAAGGTGGTCTCTTTTCTCTAAGTGATGAAAGTACATTAAGTATTTATAATTCTATATGCTGGAATAATAATTTGGGTCCTATTTTTACCCCAAATAATTTTGATTCTGAGATGAATGTTTTTTATTCATTATTGCAAGATACTATTTGTCCAGAAAATACCTTTTGTAGTGAAGTAACCTATCAGCAAGATCCATTGTTTACTGATCTTCAAAATAATGACTTTAGTTTACTGATGTGTTCACCTGCTTTAAATGCTGGTGATAATTCGATTATTGATTCATTAAATATATTGTTTGATATAGATAGCTTTTCTCGCATTATCGACAATATTGTTGATATGGGAGCTTATGAATCGGAGGCAATGATTACTGTCTTTACAGAAGCAACATCCTGTTTTGGATCGCAAAATGGATTTGTTTATTTTGATATTCCAAATGCTAATCCTCCCTTTTCTTATTATTGGGAAACAGAAAATACTAGTGGTACAACTATAGATTTTCTATATGCAGATACCTATGCTGTTACTGTTACCGATAGTGACGATTGTTCTTTTCAAACTACTTTTGTTATTCAAGAACCAGACTCTTTTTTTATCGGGTATGAGCTAGAGCATGTAAGTGATATTGCTTCTCCTGATGGCTCAATTCATATTACTAGCATAGAAGGAGGGACAGCACCTTATAGTTATCAATGGTCAACAGGTGATATAGATTTGCAGATTAATAACCTAGCTCCTGATACTTATACACTTCTCATTACAGATAGTCAAAATTGTACCTATCAATATATTTTTGAAATTGACTTTATTTCTAAAAATGTTGAGATTCAAGACAACGATATAAGGCTTTATCCCAATCCTGTTCAACAATTCGTGGAATTAAATACTAGAAAACTATTTCCTGAAGATACGCACTGGGTATTATACAATCATTTAGGGCAAGAAGTAGATAAAAGAATACTATCTTCTACAGAGACTAAGCATAACGTTTTTCTCAACCCAATTCCCTCAGGTATTTATTGGTATCAAATTACTTCAGGACATAAAATATTTACTAAAGGGAAATTACTAATCGTAGATTGAAGGTAAAAATAAAGCAGATCCTTTTGGATTTCTATGGTAAAAAAAGAGGCTACCTGAAAACAGATAGCCTCTTGCGCATGACGTTTTATAGATTCTTAAAACTTCAATACTCGTTGTGTTTTGTTCCAATTAGAATTACTTAACTGGATAAAGTAATATCCTGTATTGTAGTTTGATAAATCAAGTTTAAGGTGATTAACACCTTTAGTCGTTGTCACTTGTTGTGTCATTACAACTTTTCCGAAAGGATCTAATACACGTAAAAGTGTAGACGATTCCTGTGCTCCTACAAATTGAATATTAATTTTTGAAGAAGTAGGATTCGGGAAAATATTGATTTGTGCATCAAGGACAGGAGCTGTTTCTCTAGCCGAAGGTTCTACTAACGAATTAGGCATCGTGAAAAATTCATTGCCTGACCAGTTTGTCCACGCAGCAGCACACTTCGTTTTTGTTTTGTACTTGTATTCTGCACCAGCTACCAAGCTTGTTAAATTAACAGCAGGAGTTGTAGGGTTTAGTGTTACCCAAGACGTACCAGTTGGACCAGGAATTCTATATTTAATTCTCCATTTGACATCATCTGCATCTGTAGGCCAGCTAATACTTGCTGTTGTAGCACTAGTAATATTTACTGAAGTTGACTCTGGGAAATCACAAACATCTCCTAGTGTTGTAAAAGTATAAGTTGATGACCAAACAGAATTTTCGGCAGCACAAAGCGACTTCAATTGATATTGATAATTCGTAGAAGGAGTTAAGCCGTTTAAGAAACGGAAAGTCTCATCAGCTGCAGTCAATTTTTCCGTCCAAGAACCACCCACAGGGCGGTAACGAATTCGGTAACGCTCTGCACCACTAGCAGTGCCCCATTCTAGTTTTACAACATTACCACTAATAACGGATTCAGCGGTTGGTACAGGAAGGTCACAAGAAGCTACCACACTGATTATATTTACCGTATAATCTTCTACTTCTCCTTGGTAAGTATCTTCGCCACAAGGATCAAGTGTTGTGCCATAGCCTAAGCGAACACGTAGACGAGTAGCGCCTACTGTTGCATTTGCAGGAACAGTCACAGAAGGCGTATAAGGACCTGGTCCTGTAAAGTTATAGACTTCTTCGCCAGTATCATAAAAGTCACCATCTGCATTCCAATCTATCCATGCAGCAACATTGATCTCTGGCCAATGATCATGTTGCGTAGTAATCGTTAATACATATGAATTGCCAGGATCGACAGAAGCAACCATACTAGTATAGTCAGAATAACTTGTCCAAGCTGAAGCATTATTAATACTTTCAAAGGCTACATTAAAAATAGCATTATAATCTAAAGCTGTAGAAGCATCACAATAGGTTCCACCGCCTCCACCATTGGTAGCAACAGTGCTTGTAGTTTCAGCAGTACATCCATCAGAGTCGGTAACCGTTAGTGAATACGTTCCGCCACTTAAGCCCGCAATATCTTCTGAGGTTGAACCATTTGACCAATTGTATGAATATGGACTAGCCCCACCACTAACCGTTGCATCAACAGCTCCGTCGTTTGCACCTGCCAGAGATTCATTGGTAACAGAAGTAGTAATACTCATTCCAGAAGGATCGGTCAATGTTATTGTTTCTGTATCGGTAGATCCGTCGGCATCTGTTACAGTAACAGAATACGTTGCAGCACTAAGATTATAGATTGAATTTGTATTCGCTCCGTTTGACCATTGATACGTATAAGGAGTAGTACCACCTGTAGTAGAAGCAGTTGCACTACCATTACTTGCACCACAAGTTGGGTTAGTTGAACTAATCGTTACGATAGGAGAAGAACCTCCACTTGTAGAACAATCACCTGTCAAAATATAAGCATTTGGTTCGGTGTTATAAGCTCCATCTATAACAGTGAAAGATGTTCCACTAGGATTTACAGATAATTGTAACCAACCATAGTGTATATTCCCATTATAAGAAAAACGATAACCCACATAAGCTGTTTGTCCATTCCAATTGGTATAAGTCGCATTGCTTATATCTAGTTGGTCAGGATAATCACCTGGTTCTGTAAAGGTATAATTAGGTCCTACCCAAGTACTCGCAGGAAGTGGTTCGATATTTCTTGTACCATCATAGCAGACTGCACCTTTTCCATAAGTTTCTAATTTTAGATTATTGCCATCATAAATCCAAGCACCAAATTCTGCATCGCCATAGTAAAGCGAGAAGTATTCCCAGTCTTGAATGCCCACTTCAACTGAAGCACCAAGCGTTACGCACTCGATACCATATGGATCAAGAAAGTCAACGGCTAATGAACTACTAGAGTTGGTGACATTAGCTGCCGATTCGCCAGCGAAAGCAGCATCTAAAAACGTGATCACAAAATTAGTGTCGTCTGCATCAGCGTGATTAGAAGCTTGTCCAACTAAACTAATTTCAAGCGTAGTACTACTTGTAAGGGTTACCACAGCACTAAGACCAAGAGGTAAGGAACTAACGGTATAATCTGATCCTTCTGTAAACGTACCACTACTTTGAGAGAAGCTAACATTTTCTGCTGTTACATTATAAGTATCCGAAAATGAACCATCATTATTACTACCTTCTTGAACACTTGTATTTGCAAAAGCTAATTGAGGTACAACTCCATTACCGCAGTCGCCTGTATAAATTTCACCATTTGGCTCTGTATTATAAGCACCATCTAGAACCGTAAATTTAGTGCCACCAGCATCTACAGTAGCTTTTAACCAACCATAATGTGTGCGACCAACATTTTCAAAACGGAAACCAATATAGGCTAATTGACCTTTCCAGTCGGTAAAAGTAGACGTTGTAATATCCAATTGATCAGGGTAGTTACCTGGTGCTGTAAAGGTGCTATTTGGTCCTACATAAACGCCACTACCTAGCGGGTCAATATTTCGAGTACCTGATTGGCAGATAGCTCCTTTTCCGTAGGTTTCTAATTTAAAATTATCTGTTTCAAAAAACCAAGTACCAAATTCGGCATTACCATAATTGATGGCAAAATATTCCCACGCTTGCCCAGTCGATTCTGCGAAAGGGTCTAATAAATCAACACATACAATTTGATAAGGATCAAGAAAGTTTATTTCAAGTTGACCATTGGTAGAACCAACAACGTCAACAGCATTGACACCTACAAAAGCAGCATTCAGAAAAGTAATGGTATAGTTGGAATCATCTGCATCAGCATGAGCCGAAGCTTGTCCACTAACAGTAACGGTAGCAGAAATATTACTATTCAAGCTAATCGAAATTGACAAACCACTAGGTAAGCCACTTACTGTATAATGAGTACCTTGTGTAAACGAACCACTACTTTGAGAGAAGCTTACATTTTCGGCAGTGATATCAAGTGTACCATTTACCGTACCATCATTAGCTAAATCTTCTTCAATGATGAATGGATTATAAATCAAGCTAGAAGCATTAGGGGCACCTAATGTTTCTAAAAGATTTTGTGCAGACCAAAGATTATTTCTATTTCCTACACTCGAATTTAAAGCTGCTCGTTGACGAGCTTTTTGTCCCAAGGTATACATGCCTGTACAAGTACCTGTGTAGTCCATGAAGTTGTTATTGTTATCCAATGTCCCGCAAGAAAATGTTTCTAAAGTACAAGTTCCATAAAAAGCATGGCCCTCTGTATTAGGCGTATCAGCTACACCATCATCATCATTACAAGCACCACTAGTACCGAAATCAGACTGATCACCCCAAGTGTGTTTAAGGTTTGCCCAGTGCCCAACTTCGTGCGTCAATACATGTTCGTAACCAATAGAAGTTTGATCATGACGACCAAATGCCCAATAGGCAATTACAACACCATCGTACACTTCATATGCAGGATCATCTACAGATTCAGGGTAGTAGGCAAAACCAGATGAACTAGAATTAGCAAATGGTTTATTGACGAGCCAAATATTCAAATATTTATTTCGAGGCCAGCCAATGTCTTCTTTCATCTGAACATTATCGCCAGCATAAGTATAATTTGAAACAGTACGAGTAATACCATTTGTTGGAAGTCCATTCGGATCAAGATTGGCGAGCTCAAATTCTACTTCACAATCGGCTACAAGGTTTAAAAAATCTGCATGAATTTCACTCGGAATTTCTTCATTGATGCCTCTATAATCTTCATTCAATAATACTATCGCATCTTCGATTTCTGCATCAGTTAAATTTTCAGGACCATTATCATGTACCACGTGTACTACAACAGGAATCGTCCAAATATCGAGCATTCTAGCAGCAGTATTTATGTTGTTTAGCTCTTGTAAATATTGCTGTGTGTGTAGCTCTAACTCCTGATGAGCAGGGTTGTTTTCTGGTCGTAAGTTTGGGTGTGCCTGATACAATTCTGCTTGCACATGCTGATGACCACAACGATCATGTGCTGATGGCAAATTATTTTGAGTTAAACGTTGTTGTGCAAAACTGTTTAACGATAGTAGTAAACATAAAACGAATACGTAATTTCTGGGCATAATTATGCTTTTGTGTTAAAGTAAAATTGTTTTTTGTGAAACGTCTATATGTAATATTGCTTGAAGAGTAAAATGAAGATTTGATATACTCCAATAATATGCAATAAAGGTAAAAAATATCTATTGTTAGAGGCATGTATTATTTTACCAGAAAGTAATGGTATCTTACTTTTCTTTTTTTTCTGGCAAAATAAAGATAGGTATTAATAATGAAGTCTAAAATGAAATTTTATAAAAAGCTATTTCTTCAATTGTTTAT
>JAHDIP010000189.1 GCA_020630735.1 Saprospiraceae bacterium
TAAATAATCTCATATTTAAAATTTAGGTTCTAGGACTAATTGAGATGTACTAAGGAATAGTTCAAAAATAAATTTACATTCTTAGCTTGCAATTTTTAAATCTAATTTCGTTAAAAAGCCTCGCCATAGCCCTGCTATGTCTACGTTTTTTTGCCTTATCAGCTTCAAAAATTGCTAACCAAAGAAACGTAACTTATTTATGCACGATTCCTAAGGTTGTGACAAATTAAAATAAAAATCTGCTTAAATCTATATAATGTGCTGCGAAACACTAAGTATTACAGCTTTTAATTTTTATTTACATTTTTATTTAGACTGACCATTTACTTAGTAACGAAGATAATAGAAAAAGGAACATTTTAAAGTTTATTATCAGGTTCATTGGCAAATGTTGCAAAAAGATAACTAACGTCTTTTGCGTCCCGAAAATTCCATCGCTTCGCCTTTTCCAAAGCCGTAGCTAAATCCAAGTGTAATAAATCGCCCTCTTTGGCTGAAACTGTAGAGATAAAAGTCAGGCTGATCGGTTTCACTTTCTCGAATTCTTGAAGCAAGAATATCACGGATACTAAAATTTATCACACCTTTGCCTTTCAATATTTTTTTACGTACACCCAGATCAGCAAATAAATTGCCAGAGACCTCTCCTTGAATTGTTCGATATTTGGATCGATATTGACCTGTTAATTCAAAATCGACGTCTTTAGGAAATTTGATTTTAGTAGTTAACTTCGACGACCATCTTGTTCCATTAAAATCAAAAGAAGTTGCTTCGAATTCTCCACGTCGATTGAAGGAATTAAAATTGACATCACCATTGAACGATACCTTTTTGCTAGGAGCATACTTTGCATTGAATTCAACTCCTGTCGCTTGGTTGGTTCCGATATTTTCAGGTGTAGTGGTATTGATATTATTTTCAAATCTAGAGACTCGCTCTTTTACATCGGTGGTGTAGAGATGATAAATGCTAAAATTAAGTGATGTTTTTCCAGCAACATAAATACTGGAGATTTCGTAAGAATCAGAAAATTCAGGTAGCAAATCAGGATTTCCTGTACGGATAGCAAAATTATTTCTGATGTTAAAAAATGGATTTAAATCCCAAAGGCGTGGTCTAAAAATTCGTCTCGAATAGCCACCTTGCAAAGAAAACGCTTCGGTCACTTTATACGAAGTGTGAAGGCTTGGAAATAAGTTGGTGAAATTCCGATTGTTTGATTCATTGGTGTTGATCAGCAATGTATTGAGTTCCGTATTCTCTACTCGTAAGCCTATTTTGATGCCCCATTTATCTGCTTCATAAGCACCAGTACCATAAACACCTAATACTTTCTGTTCGTATTCAAAAACGTTTGTAAGGTTATTGTCTGCTATCCATTCTCCGTTAATTTCATTTCTTACTTCGTAATCGTTACTGACATTATTGATGACGTATTGTGTGCCAGTTTCTAGGGTCAGTTTATCAGAAAATGGTTTTGTATAATCAATATTAAAGGTATATTTTCCTTCTTGGAAGGCTGTTTCGGTTTCCTGATTTGCAAACTGTTCATTGTCGGAAGTGAACGCATTGAAAAAATCAGAAGATTGTTTTTTACCAAAAAAGTTACCCAATGCACTCACCAATAAGCTATGATCTTTATGGCCTTTGAGTTTGCTTTTATATTGTAGTTCGTATCGGTATTTTGGATTGGTCGCTTCGGTCGTTTCGTCTCGATACCATTCGTTGGTCGTTGCTCCTGTAGAATCCTGAGCAATAAAATTGGTTAAAGAAGGTTGGTCTTCTACTTCGTAAGCAAAACTACCAGAAAGGGTCAATACATTATTGCGATTGATATGATAATCTGTTCCTAAAATCAAGTTGTAAAAAAGCTCATTGCGATATTCAATTCCTTCTGATAAAATTTTCGTCTTTCTAATTAAATCTTGATTGATATTTTCTTTATTGCTAGGCAACTCCCGATAGCCAACTCCGATCTGACTAAAGAGATTGAATTTTTCAGTTCTTCGATTTAGGCTTAAGCCAAAACTATGATTGTGCGGAATTCCAGTGTTGATCGTCGCAGAACCATTGATCCCTTTTCGTTCTTCCTTTTTGATAATGATATTGATAATACCCGAAGTTCCTTCCGCTTCATATTTAGCAGAAGGATTGGTGATAACTTCAATTTTATCAATCATATCTGCGGTGATCGTACCAAGTGCATTTCCTTGTTCGCTAGCCAAAACAGATGGTTTACCATTGATCAGAATTTGAACACCTGTACTTCCTCGTAGACTTATCTCTCCTTCGATATTCACATTTACCGAAGGCACATTATTCAAGACCTCTAAAGCACTAGCACCTGTACTACTCAAATCTTGTCCGACATTAAAAACTCGCTTATCTAATCTAAATTCTGTTGATGATTTTTCAGCTCGTACGACTACTTCATCTAACTGTAAACTATTTTCACCCAAAGCGATTATTCCTAAATCAATTTTACCATTTGTAATGGAAAAATCTTTAAGTATTTTGGTTTCTAAACCGATGAAACTAACCTCTACATAAAAGTTAGCTGTATTCGTTTGTACCTTAAAGGTTCCATCTGTTTCTGTCGTGATACCCGTAAGAAGTTGTTGAGTCGTTTGCTCTTTAATCATTACGGTAGCAAATTCGATAGCTTGTTGACTTTCATTTTCTACTACCTTACCCGTAATCATTATCTTTTGACTTTGAGCTAAAAGAAGGTTACAAGAAATGAGCATTGTTAATAGTATATGTAAGCACTTCATGGTAGATGCTGTTTGAATAGTAAGATATATTGTTTTGAGCAATTTGTATATATGGAATGGGGATTATTCTGATATCAAATTAGAATAATCCCCTACTAGTAAGATACGCTTTTTTATAAAAACAAACGCTAAACTTATTGAATAATGTACCCTGTCTGTGATACAGCTGATACATTGAAAAAACCTACAGCTTCGTCAGCAGGATCGTCAACGTTGACAGGAATAATATTTGTCGGCACATTAGCTGGAGGCTCTGCAAATAGCGCTGCATCTCCAAGTGTCATCTGTGTAAATGATTCTTCAAGGAATGAAAATGCACCCTGATTGATAGAGTGAATCTCTACCCGTATGCTATCACCTGCTGCCCAAGGCGCCACATCAAAGCTATCTTCTGACTCATCATCTAGGTCGGGACTACGATTGACGGATTGGCGAATAGGTGCGATGAAGGTTACTCCATCAACGCCTCCTCCTGCTGTAAAAGCAGCATCGTATACGATACTAATTTCTCTAGCCTTGTTTAGGAATTCACCATTTTTGAATGTTTTGATCCAGTAAGTATCACCTACACCAGGAAAGTCTCGTGCAAATAACTCCGCATAATATCCTTCTGCTTGACCAAATTCTTCTTCTAGAAAAGTGCTCACTAAGCTGTCAATAGGCATGATGCGATTCATGGTAGAACTAGATATGTACTGTTTACCATTGATGTCGATATTCAAAAAGAATTGGCGACCGACTTCTCCAAGAGTTTCACCAGCCGTAGGAGTCCACGTATAGTTTCCTGTTTGATTCGTTTCTTCGAACTCAAATGTATTTCCTAAATCATCAACTACTGTTACGGTAGCTCCTGTGATAATCGGAGAAGGACTAGAGTCAAAATAAGGACTCACTCTACGCAATTTGATGACTTGTGTCTCTGATTGATCTGTCAGCCAAGCATCTACATTTACTTGTCCATTAGTCGGACTCAATTCGACATCAATTGGGTCTTGACAAGAGAAGATGATTGCTATAAAAAGGGCTACTATTAAACTATATTTATTATACATAATTGCTATTCTTTAAAATTTGAAATTGTATGCTACAGATGGAATGATAGATCCGATTACCGACAAGCGAATTGCTTGGGTACGAATAGGATCGCCACTTGCTGCACGTTGCTCTTCTTGTTGGAAGAAAATAGAAAATGGATTTCGTCGATTGTACACATTATAAGCCGAAAAGACCCATTCACTTTTCCATCTTTTTTGATCATACTTCTTGCCTCTAAACGTAGCAGATACATCCAAACGATGATAGGGAGGTATACGTACATTATTTCGCACATTGTTAGATACTTCAGGAATTACATAACCTTGTTGTTCAATTCGTCCAGTAGGGAAGGTAGCAGGTGTACCTGTATTGAAAACGAAGTTAGTAGAGAAAGTCCAACTTTTGTTTAATTCATAAAACATGGTAGCAGACAAATTATGTGTTTGATCAAAACGACTTGCATACCAATCGTCATTATTAAGTGCTAATACTTTTCGTTCTGATCTCGATAAAGTGTAACTCACCCAACCTGAAAATTGTCCTTTCTTTTTTTCGACTTGTAGCTCCAAACCATATGCTCTACCTTGACCCGATAATAACTCTGCTTCAATAAGTTCAT
Source organism: Saprospiraceae bacterium (assembly GCA_020630735.1). Classification (GTDB taxonomy): domain Bacteria; phylum Bacteroidota; class Bacteroidia; order Chitinophagales; family Saprospiraceae; genus JAHDIP01. The sequence goes on from JAHDIP010000189.1 coordinate 4,430, forward strand.
TTACAAATAAATCAGCACCATCTATATAGTCTACTTGGTTTTGAAAGTTCTTGTAGTACAACTCTAGCGACGTGACGTATTTATTTTTTTTGAAATTTTGGAAATAACCAATAGCAAATTGATCTGCAATCTGAGGTTTCAAATTATTCGTACTAGGTAGCCAAACATCTAGCGGCGAAGCAGCTGTAGAATTAGAAATCAGGTGAAGATACTGCGCCATTCGATTATAACTAAGCTTGGTAGACGCTGTAGAATTCAATTGATATTTGATAGAAGCACGTGGCTCTAGATTGATGTAATTTTCGATACTTTGCCATTGGTCAAACTTTTCGGAAACCCCTGTGAGCAACTTCCGTTCGCCAGGTAAAATTTCTTCGAAGGTATAAGCAAAACCTTCTCCCATATAATTGAAATAAGAAAGTCGAAGTCCATACTGCATGGATAATTTATCGTTAATCGTTTGTTCGTTTTCTACAAAAACACCCGCTTCAAGTGCATACTTTTTAGGAACCGAAAATTCCGTTTCTTCACCTTGAGCAAGGCTAACTGCATTACCAGGAGAAAATTCATACATGATTCCTTGACCTCCAAAAGTGATAAGGTTTTTGGGGTTTAAGAAATAAGAAACATCTGCCTTGAGGCTATAGTTTACGATTTGTGCATCCCAGTCAAAACTGTCGCCATTGTCTGCTCCAAATTTGATTTGATAATCGTAATTACTATAATAAGTTGTAAAATTAGAAAAGAGCTTATCGCTAAACAAGTGATTCCAGCGTAGCGTCGCAGTTCTATTGCCCCAATCAAAACCAGCATTTTCACTAAATCTAAAATTGTCTCTACCGAGATAACCAGATAAATAAACACGATCCTTGTCACTGATTTTATAGTTCGTCTTTAAGGTAAGGTCATAAAAATTAAGTGCCGTATCAGCTAGATCATCATTGAGGAATGGTTTGGATAAAATATCAATATACGATCGACGACCTGCAATAATAAAAGAAGCTTTATCTTTAATGATGGGAGCTTCTACAGACAATCGACTAAAGATAAATCCGACTCCTCCAGAAACAGCCAGTTTTTTACTATTTCCTTCTTTCATCCGAACATCTAAAATAGAAGACAATCGACCGCCATATCGTGCAGGAATACCTCCTTTGAATAATTTTACATCTTTCACGGCATCAGGATTAAATACCGAAAAGAACCCAAATAGGTGTGAAGAATTGTAAACGGGGGCCTCATCTAAAAGCACCAAGTTTTGGTCTACACCTCCACCACGTACATTGAAACCCGTTGCACCTTCGCCCACTGTGGATACACCTGGAAGCAATTGTATACTACGTATTACATCGACTTCTCCGAGCAATGCTGGCATTTTAGTAATCGTCCGAATATCTAATTTATTGACAGACATTTCTGTATTGGTTATATTTTTGTCTTCGGCTTCGGAGGTAACAACTACTTCTACCAATTCGACAACATCTTCACCTAATTCGACATCTTTGGTCAAATTTTCGGTTAGTACGATTTCCATTTTTTTGGTGTCAAAACCCAGATAGGCATATTCGACCTCATAGGTTCCTGAAGCAACAGTCAGCGAGTAGAAACCATACTCATTAGATGTTGTTCCTGCAGCTAAGCTCGGAATATAAACGGTTGCACCAATAAGTGTCTCTCCAGAATCAGCATCTTTGATATAGCCGCTGAGGGTTGACTGTGAAAATAGACTTGCCCCAATGCAAAGTAGGACAGCTAATAGGTAAGTTTTTTTATTCATAATCTATAAACTAATATTTTGTTATTTAGTTTTCGAAAAGAAGTGCAAAATTAAATTGATTAAGTAGAACTACAACTTTTTTAACTTATCGTTTTAGTGCAAGTAATAGAATATGGTGAGTTTGTTATACGAGAGAGTGTGTAAAAAAAATATTTTAGTAAAGCAAAGGCTGATCGAAGTTTATAAATTTTGATCAACTTATAGCGATAACTTTAGCATAATACAATAATTGTCAATGAAGAAATATTTTTAAACCAAACGTACATCAATTACATCCTCTAAGGCATAGACCAAGATATAATCGTTCAATTGTTCAAAATGCAAAATATAATCTGCTTCAAATTCGTCTTTTACAATTTTTCCTTTAAAGGAAATTTTGTCAGCGTTGAACGTAAATGGTTCAATCAAGATATGCTCCTTAAAATCTAACTGTCGGCGGCCATAGGCTTTATACAACGCTTCTTTCGCACCCCAATAAACATGTAGATGCTCCAAACGAGTAGCTGTTTCGAGGCTGTCAAATTCTTCCGTTCGCATAAATTTATGAGCAATCCGTTCAATCTTTTCCACTAAACGTTGAATATCTATGCCCACAGAACAAGGGGCAGCAATAGCCGCAGCTAAATCATGCGAATGGCTGATCGAAATATCGTAATAAGAGTTTTCCAAATGAGGTTTTCCAAATTCATCTTTAAGCAAGGCACCTCTAGTTGATCGACCAGACATGCTATGCACCAAAAAGCGAGAAGCCAGCCATTCTGTACGTCGTCTACCTTTAATTTTGTCTAATTGTGCTTGTTCTTCGGGATGCAGTTCGAGTTTTGACAAAAAAAAGTCTTCTTCCTCTGTTATCGTCCATAAACCCAATTCTCCCTCAGGAGGTAAATAATCATGCTTGAAAAGCGGCATAGTTCGTATTATTTATTTGACATAAAGCCTATTTTTGCAAAAGTAAACCTATAAAAAATCTTATCATAAATTTCAAAACAGTTTCTTACTTTTGCAATGATTTATGAATGAAACGATACAGCTTCAGAAAATAGCTCAATTAACTGGGCATAAAGCAGCTATCTACACCCTTGTAGAAGGTAGTACAGTGCAGTATGTCTACTCTGCTGCTGGTGATGGCTGGGTAGTCCAATGGGATTTGGATGACCCTAAAATGGGTAAATTGATTGCTAAGGTAGAAACGAATATTTTCTCTTTAGCCTATATTAAACGGAAAAACTTACTCGTAGTGGGCAATATGAATGGCGGTATTCACTGGGTTTATTTAGATCAGCCAGAACAAAATAAAGATATTGATCACCATAAAAATGGCGTATTCGATATTCAAGAAATAGAAGGTTTTATCTTTACTGCTGGTGGGGAAGGGATGTTGACCAAATGGTCGATAGAAGAAGGTCGAAGCCTCGAAAGTTTGCATATTACCAATGAAAGTTTGCGTTGTATACGCTATCATAAAGAGCGAAAAGAGTTGATCGTAGCCGCTAGTGACAACAGTATTTATATTTTAGATATAGATGATTTTGGTATTAAACAAGTAATTTCGAATGCCCATAATAATTCTGTATTTTCGTTGCAACTTTCGGCTGATGCTAAACACTTGATTAGTGGTAGTAGAGACGCTCAACTGAACGTTTGGTCGGTAGAAGAAAACTACGAAGCCTTTACTTCTATTCCTGCTCATATGTATACCATCAACAGCATGGCTTTACATCCTAAGGGACATTTGTTAGCGACAGCAAGTAGAGATAAAACGATTAAAATTTGGGATGCTTATAGTTTTAAATTATTAAAAGTAATCGATACCATAAGAGATGGTGGACACGTTAATTCAGTCAACAAAATATTGTGGTCAACACATGAAAATAAATTGATTTCTTGTAGTGATGATCGAACATTAATTATTTGGAACGTTGAGCTTACAGTTTGATATTTAACTCTCAAAAGTTTACGAACTGAGAGCAGAGAACAGTGAAGCGAGATATTTTGTATAAAATGGAAAAAATCAATATCATTCTATACAAAATGTAATCTCGATTCTCGCCTCCCTAATCTCTGTTCCTCTTCATAAGTAACTTATTTCTGTTCAAGCACTTAATTGAGTTAATTCATATGTTGAATGAGAAGAATTTAAATAAAAAAATAGATGATATTATCAGACAAAAAAATACTAGAACAACTTCAAAAAGGAGAAATCGTAATAGAACCTTTTAGAGAAGAATGTTTAGGAACGAATTCCTATGATGTGCATTTAGGAAAATACTTTGCGGTGTATAAAGATCGAGTGCTTGATGCACGAAAACACAATGAGGTCGAGCACATCGAAATAGGAGAGGAGGGCTTTGAGTTGCAACCTGGTACTCTTTATTTAGGTGTCACAGAAGAGTATACCGAAACACACAACTCAGTACCATTCTTAGAAGGCAAGTCTAGTGTTGGTCGATTAGGAATAGACATTCATGCTACGGCAGGGAAAGGTGATGTAGGTTTTTGTAATACTTGGACGCTGGAGATTTCTTGCGTACAGCCTGTGCGTATTTATGCAGGAATGCCGATTGGTCAGCTCATCTATTTTAGCATAGATGGCGACATCAAAAATTTATACAACAAAAAACCAAATGCTAAATACAATACTAGAACAATAAAGCCCGTCGAGTCTATGATGTGGAAGAACAAATTTTAGAGTAGTTGCTTTTTACAAACTAAATCTTTAAACATACTCTTAAATGTCGGACAAACAATTAAACATACGAATTATTTCTGCTGGTGCAGGTAGTGGAAAAACTTTTCGACTGACAAAGGAGATGGTCGAATTATTGCAATCTGGTGTACGAGCAAGTGGCATCATTGCGACGACATTTACGAACAAAGCAGCAGCCGAATTGCAAGAACGTGTTCGAGTAAAATTACTCGAAGAAGGAATGACCAACCAAGCCAACGAACTCTCTAATGCTTTGATCGGAACCGTTCATAGTTTAGGCGTAAAACTGCTACAACGTTTTGCTTTCGAAGCTGGTGTTTCACCACAAGTAAATATTATTGCTGACGAAGATCATCAAGTCTTATTCAACAAGTCCTTAGCCACGGTGTTGACGAATGAACGGATAAAAGTAATGGAGCATTATAGCGATCGTTTGGGCTTGAACAAACGGGAGCGATACGATTGGCGTAGAGAAGTAAAGTATCTCACAGATACCGCACGAGCAAACGATTTTTCTTTAGAAGTTTTAGAAAAAAGTAAAGTCTTATCTTTTGAATCTTTCCAACAATTTTTGCGACCTCTTTCAAAAAAATCGGGAGAAGACTTGAATAAAAGTTTATTCAATTTATTAGAAGAAACGATCACTCGATTAGAAAATAATGAGGATGAAACGAAGAAGACACGAAGTGTTGTAAATGTTTTAAAAAGTTTCCTTAATGCTTCACAATTAAGAGAAGAATTATATTGGTATGAATGGGCGAAGATTTCTAAAATAGATGTTGGTAGTAAGAGTAAAGATGATGTAGAAGACCTTAAAGAATTTGCTCAACTACACGATACACATCCAGATTTTCAGAAAGACATCCAACAGTTTATTTATCAAATATTTGAAATAGCGATTCAAGCACTTGAAGAGTACGAACAATATAAAAAACAGCGAGGACTTATTGATTATGTAGACATGGAAATTCATGTCAAACGCTTGCTGATGCAACCACATGTCCAAGAAGTGTTGCGTGAAGAAATTGACTTGTTGATGGTTGATGAGTTTCAAGATACAAGCCCAATTCAGCTCGAAATATTTTTGCAATTATCACGCATTGCGAAGCACTCAATTTGGGTAGGAGATCCAAAGCAATCCATTTATGGCTTTAGAGGTGCAGACCCGAAACTCATGCAGGCAATTATCGAAAAAACAGGTGGTGTTAATCCTGCTGATATTCAAAAAGATTCGTGGCGATCTAGAGAAGATATCGTCTTTGCGACCAATGCCATTTTTACCAAAGCCTTTCCCGATTTAAAAGCTGAACACGTTGCGCTAAATCCGAAACGTAAAAAAGAAGGTGATCCGAATGGTCCTTATTTTGATAAAGAACCTATCGAAGTATCAGATGCATTGGTGCATTGGTATTTTAATTATGACGGTGAAGGAAAACGTTTGCCAGGGAAACCGTGGATGGAAAATTGTATTGCTCGAAGCATCAAAGAAATGATCGAAAGTGATACCTATATTTTTCCAAAAGATGGAGATGGTTACCGCCCTGCAATAGCAGGAGATTTTGCAGTGCTTTGTCGCTCCAATGCAGAATGCCAAACGATGGCTGAAGCCTTACACCGTTCAGGTCTTAAGGCGGCGATATCCAGAAATGGCTTGCTCAATACAGCTGAAACAAGATTGATTTTAGCCTGTTTAAAATATATTTTGAATAAATCTGATTCTTTATCTAAAGCAGAAATATTGCTGCTTGCTTCCGAAAAAAATATTGAATCGATCATAGATACTCGCCTCACTTTTCTTGCCGAACGAGAAGAAAAACGACCGCTTAAAGGTTGGGAAGATGAAGATAAAATCATTAATCAACTGAATGAACTGCGGTTGGATACTGTCGAATTATCGAGTGCTGAAATGCTTAATTGGTTGATGGAAGAATTAGACCTTCGACGCATTATTGCGAGTTGGGGGAACGAACAACAACGCTTAGATAATGTCGATGTCTTGCGAAAATTTGCTTTACAGTATGAGGAAGCTTGTAATCGCTTACATACTGCGGCATCACTCGGTGGTTTTTTGTTATGGTTGAATGAAAAAGTGGTGAATGATAGTGACGCTCAAGGTTCGGGTGAGGGTGAAGATGCGGTCAATGTATTGACTTATCACCGTAGTAAAGGTTTAGAATGGCCCGTAGTGATTTGTCATAGTTTGGAAGGCAATTTACGAGAAAGTGTTTGGGGTATGGCGATTATTTCTGAGCAAGAAGAAATTGATTTAGATCATATTTTAGCAAATCGTTGGTTGCGATATTGGATCAATCCGTATGCCGACCAATATCGCCGAACGATAATGGAAGATCGAATTAATGAAAGTGAAGCGAAAAAAATCGTTCGAGAGCAAGCATTAGCTGAAGAAGCTCGACTCTTGTATGTCGGCATCACTAGAGCTAGAGATTACCTCGTTTTTCCGACAAGAGCAATGACCACTAAATGGCTCAATCGAGTATATAGCAAAAATGAATCGTTGCCAACTTTAGACGCAGGAAGTTTCGAAACACCTTGGGAATGGGAAGGGAAATTTTTGAATATTCATAACGACCAAAAAAACTTTCCTAGAGATTTTGAACATATAGATGCTTCCGAAAAAGAAGTATTATTTATCGAAGAACGCAACGGAAAAAGTTTTAATCCTCCTTATTTAATCGACTTGTCTATAGAAGGTTTTGAAGAAATTAAAACTAAAGTTTCAACTTCTTTAATTACTTATAACATCGGAATTAATATTGCCGAAGAAGTGGATAAAAATGCATTGGCAAAAACTGTTGGTGCTTTTTTGACAGCAGATAGGATCACTTACCCGCAGGCAGACCGAATGAGTATGGTTCAAAAAATTGTAGAACGACATGAGCTTTTGGGGCAACTTGATGAGCAACAATTACTCCAATTATCTACTTCTTTTTATTCTTATTTAGATCAGCAATTTTTAATCAAAAAGCAATACAGAAAGTATGCTGTTCAGTTTCATCGTAATGGTCGTCTTTTCGAATCGATTATAGATTTAGTATTAGAAACAGAACAAGGATTGATTCTAATAGAACATAATATAATGACAGGCACTTCTAAGAACTTGATCGCAAAAGCAAATGAGCTTGGACAACATTTGTTTTTTTGTAAAAAAGGTCTAGAGAATAATTTGGGAATAGAGTCTATCCAAACTTTTGTACATTTTTGTTTTGAAGGTTGCCTTATAGATGTGATGACGCATGAGGTACAGACCGCTTAAATAACGGACTTGTTTTTAGGAATAAGTCCAAGTAAAGTGGTATTTTTTAAACAACTTCATATATAATCTTATAAAAAAAAATATTGTACATAAATCAA
>JAHDIP010000190.1 GCA_020630735.1 Saprospiraceae bacterium
TTATAATAATATCTTGAGTAGAAGCCTCATCACAAGGAGCAATTCCGACGGTATAGGTAACAGAACTAGTACCAGCAGAAGGATCGAAGTCAGCAGTGCCGTCACCATTATCCGTAACGCCAGTTCCAGACCAAGTACCGCCTGTGGTACCAGTAGGTGTTAGCGTGACAACCGCATCCGCAGAACAAAGATTCGTAGGTGGAGTCCAAGAGGCATCTGCAGAAATATCTATTGTAATATCCTGAGTAGAAGATACATCGCAAGGAGATGTACCTACAGAGTATGTAATCGAAGAAGTACCAGCAGAAGGATCGAAGTCAGCAGTACCATCACCATTATCCGTAATACCAGTTCCAGACCAAGTACCGCCTGTCGTACCAGTAGGCGTAAGCGTGACAACAGCATCTCCAGAACAAAGCCCAATAGGTGGTGTCCAAGAGGCATCTTCATTACAAGTATTACATGTTATAGATGCTTCCCAGCCTGCTTGATTATTAAATTCATCGGATTCAAAAACAAAGTAAAGGCACCCACTAGGATCAGTTGAAGTGATTGTGCCAGGAGAATTAGAACCGCTATATTCTCCAATTAAAGTAGCTCCAGTATTATTACCATCATATATTAACATTCGATCTCCACCAAATGCAGCACTATAAGATTCTACTTGCCAAGAAGTGAAATCTACTGTTACTGGGTCACCTGGTGTATCTGGACAGATTTCCCATTCCGTCATTTCGAAACTACAATAAGTATTGTCAGTTCCACCAGAATCAGTAAAGGTATCACCACAACCGAACATGTCAGGAGCTATAGGCTCATAAATAATAGACATTGGACAAGAAGCATCAATACAATCATCACCATTGTCATCGACATTCCAACCACAACCCAAGCCACCTGTATTACAATCATAATCTAAGGTGACTGCTACAACCCAAATTTGATTTGGCCAAGAGGGATCGGTATCGGAAAAACCAGAGCAACTCGTTTCAGTTGCATCGAAATTTTGATCGGGATCATTATCCATATCGAGGAAACAAGTATTGCTAGAATTATAGGTAGCAGGGTCTAGTAAATCATAACCAGATGGATCACAACTGAAAATTGCAAAACCAATTCCAGAATTAAAAAGAGCAACTGGAGGTAAAACGTATCCTGTACTTGTAAAGGTAATATCACTTTGAGATGGTAAATTATAAGTATCACAAAATGGTTGAGTAACCCCATCTATATCAACGGTTATTGTACCAACATCAGCACAGGGAGGTTCGGGGACACAGCCAGGGCAATTATCAAGTGCACAATCAATACCTATAGTGTACGCTTCTGTACAACCACCTATTAGATCTAATTGAACAATAGAAACGGTACCTGAGTTATTAGTACCTTCAGCATCTGGGTCTTCAGCAGTAATTGAATATACACCAGTAGCGGTTTCAGTAACTGTAAAATTAGCAGGAGGATTTGTTAAGAAGTCTGCAGGAATCATTGTTACATCAGTCGCTGTTGCGGGAATAGAAAGTATCCAAGAGAAGGTTGGGTTAGGTCCCGTGCCGCAACCAGTTTCAACAAGTGTTATACAATCACCTGCACTTGGTGTACAACTGATAGTAGCTTCCCAACCAGCTTGATTATTAAATTCATCGGATTCAAAAACAAAGTAGAGGCACCCACTTGGATCAGTTGAAGTAATCGAACCAGGAGAATTAGAACCGCTATATTCTCCAATTAAAGTAGCTCCAGAACTGTTACCATCATATATTAACATTCGATCTCCACCAAATGCAGCACTATAAGATTCTACTTGCCAAGAAGTAAAATCAACAGTGACTGCTTCACCAGGAATATCAGGGCAAATTTGCCATTCCGTCATTTCAAAACTACAATAGGTATTTGCAGTTCCACCCGAATCAGTAAAAGTATCACCACAACCAAAGGAATCTGTAGGAATAGGATCATAAATAATAGACATTGGACAAGAAGCATCAATACATTCGTCACCATTATCATCGACATTCCAACCACAACCTAAGCCACCTGTATTACAATCATAATCTAAGGTAACAGCTACGACCCAAATTTGATTTGGCCAAGAGGAATCTGTTGCAGAAAAACCAGAACAACTTGTTTCAGTAGCATCGAAATTTTGGTCAGGATCATTATCCATATCGAGGAAACAAGTATTGCTAGAATTATAGGTAGCAGGGTCTAGTAAATCATAACCAGATGGATCACAACTGAAAATTGCAAAACCAATTCCAGAATTAAAAAGAGCAACTGGAGGTAAAACGTATCCTGTACTTGTAAAGGTAATATCACTTTGAGATGGTAAATTATAAGTATCACAAAATGGTTGAGTAACCCCATCTATATCAACGGTTATTGTACCAACATCAGCACAAGGAGGTAAAGGAACACAACCTGTACAATTATCAGAACTACAATCAATTTGAAGCGTATAAGAATCTGTACAGCCTCCAGCGTTATCAGATTGAGTAATGGTAACTGAACCAGAAGTACTTGGACCTTCAGCATCTGGGTCTTCAGCCGTTATAGTATATACACCAGTAGCGGTTTCTGTAACTGTAAAATTAGCAGGCGGATTCGTTAAAAAATCCGAAGGATTAATAGAAACATCAGAAGCAGTAGTAGGAATAGATAATATCCAAGATATAGTAGGATCAGGACCAGGCCCACAACCATTTTCAACTAAAGTAATACAATCACCTGCACTAGTAGTACAGTTAATTGTAGCTTCCCATCCTTGTTGTTGAGTAAACTCGTCAGATTCAAAAACAAAATAGAGACAGCCACTTGCGTCGCTGGAAGTAATTGAACCAGGCGAATTAGAACCACTGAATTCACCTATGAGAGGTGCACCACTACTATTACCATCATAAATTAATAATCGATCTCCTAGATCGAATGCTGCGGTGTAACTCTCTACATCCCAAAATGTAAAATCAACAGTTACTGCTTCACCTGGAATATCAGGACAGATTTGCCATTCAGAATTTTCAAGACTACAATAAGCATTACCTGTTCCACCCGAATCAGTAAAGGTATCTCCACAACCAAACATATCTAAAGCAAGCGGTTCATAAATAATAGACATTGGGCAACTTGAATCTATACAGCCATCATTATTATCATCAACATTCCAACCGCAACCAAAGCCACCTGTGTTACAATCGTAATCTAAGGTAACAGCTACAACCCAGACTTGACTAGGCCAAGAAATATCTGTAGCTGAAAATCCAGCACAGCTTGTTTCATTAGCATCAAAATTTTGATCTTGGTCATTATCCATATCAAGAAAGCAAGTATTTGCCGAATTATAAGTAGCAGGATCATTTAAATCATACCCAGAAGGATCGCAGCTGAAAATGGCGAAACCAATTCCAGAATTGAATGTTGCTACAGGCGGTAAGGTAAAACCAGAACTTGTAAACGTAATAGTACTTTGAGAAGGTAAATTATAGGTATCACAAAAAGGTTGAGTTACCCCATCAATATCGACAGTTATTGTTCCAACATCCGCACAGCCAGCTGGTTCGGCAGTACAGTCTAAAAAATTAGCAGCAGTACCGCCCCAATCTAATGTGAATCCTGAATATGAAGTACTATAATTGTCAACCAATAGATAATAACCTTCACCGGGATTAACATTTATACTATTAACAAAACCATCAGCTGTTCCGCCAAGATTGTCAGTCGAAACATCTTCACTTATATCCGAAGAAGAAGAAGCTAATCCAGTGCTACTAACACCCGAATCAAAAGAGCATCTTAGGGGAGCTCCTAAATTATCACAACCAGCATTGGGACCCCAAATAGCAAAATCATAATCGTCTGCACCATCAGGTGCAATTGTAAACTCTAAAGTTGCATTAGCTGGGGTAGAGGCATTGAATTCAAAATAATACCAAGCGGATAGGTTTTCGCCTGTTCCTAAGCAGCCTTCATCATTTGCAGCATCGGCAAAATCATCAAGACCAGGGCCATTAGAATTATAAACAATACTGTTATTGTCACAAATTGTAATAGCATCTACGCAATCGGGGCCACCAGTTCCTGTTGGTGGATCAGGAGGAGTTGTTTGGCTACAGGTAGTACTACTTGTTGTAACTTCTAGTGTAAAAGATTCGCAAGGATCAGGAGAACCTTCCCAAGAACTTATACCTAAGTAGTACGTTTCACCAGCTTCTAGAAATTGCGTTACGACGGCATCTGCACTACCAGTAGCTCCACAACCACTTCCATTTCCACAACCACATTCATCAAAAGCTATTACAGAAGCATCGTAGGTTGTTCCGTCAGCAGAGTAGGAGCAAATTGTTGAACAATCAGTCGTCAGCAAAAAGTAGGTATTTAAGGATGCAGGTGCATCATTGCATGAACAAAAAGTATAGGCACCAGAAGATGGCACAGTTACTTCATAAATTACATCATAAAATCCAGCCCAACATCCATTATCATTGCAAATATCTACATTATATGAACCCGTGCCGTTTATTGTTCCTTCTACTGTATTTCCACAAGGGTCGGTTCCGCCACCGCCAGTATTGCAGGCCGAACAGTCTGGACCACCACAATCAACTCCTGTTTCATTACCATTTTGGATACCATCTGAACAGGTTGGTAATGTACCTCCAGATTGAAATGCACAGATATCAAAGGTGCCACCACCAACTCCGTAATTATAAATTTGAACATAGTAATAATCCCAAGTTGTATCATCCCAAGTGAAAGTAATAGATTCTGTTCCTGTTATTGCGCTATCTACACAATCAATTTCTCCATTTGCAGTACATGTAGCACCCGTAACACCTACTACAGACAATACTACATCTGTACCACTTGAGGTAATGGCTTCGACTGTATAATCATTTCCATTAGAACCTCCAGTTAACCAGTACCAACCAGCATCGTCTTCCGTTCCGCCAAATCCTCCGCAACTACTATCATATTCGGGATCATCTACAAAGCCTGATAGAGTCGAACCAGCAATAGTTGAACAAGAAGTTCCGTTAATGCTAAGTGTAGTTGAGGTACAATAATTGCCTTGTGCAAATGAAAAGAAGGGAAATTGAGTGAATAAAAATGTTAAAATAAAAATAAAATAAATTTTATTGTAGGAACTGTTCATAGTTTAATTATTTATAATAATTGGGTTTTTTAAAACTATTTGTTTCTTTTATAGAAACAATGATAACTGCAAGGGAGGAGAGAAATGTTATCAATAAAAAAGTGTTAGTAATTTACTAATAATAGTTGGGGATAAAGCCATTCAGTTTGTGGTGAAAATGTAATAGAGTGTACTAAATCCGTGAATCAGTCTCTTTTATTTTCTAATATAGGAAGAAAATATGGTGTTAAGGGAAAAACGAGGAATATTGTATAATTTATTGAATCTTGATGATACTACTATCTTTTGTTTAAAAAGTTCAGTAAATTACATTATCGAAGGATACAGCTTGTTTAAGTTATAAAATTTTCTTTACCTTTATATTAATTACTTATTTGAGCCACTTAGACTTATCCCATCCATAAAAAAAACAAATTATTTGATCAAGAGGAGATAATGGACTATAGAATAGCTATCCTATTACTACTATTATTAATTTCCTGTTTAGGGGGGCTATATACCTATGTCAACTCTAAAAATGAGGTGCTTAGTCAGAAAATTCTTTCTTTTTTTTTATTCAATTTTGGATTTATATTTTTGGCAACTTTTTTATTAAATTATTATGGTCCCGAAAATACGAATTTAATTATTGTACTTTTTTCTTATCTATTTTTTGTTTTTTGTCTCACTTTGCCACCCACATTTTACTTTTATGTAAAATCACTTGTTTACGAAAAATCAGAAGTTATTGACCAACAACAATTTCAATTCCATTATGGATTAGCTATTTCGTTGCTCATAATCAATCTCTTTTCATTCATAGCACTCAATAATGTGGCTAAGGATGATAGTAATTATATGCTGATAGAGAATATCCTTAAGTATTGTAATTTTATTAGTCTCATCTTCATCTTTTTACTACAAAATATCTACTACATTTTAGAATCAAGTAAACTGTATGTATCCAAAAAGAATGAAGTGAAAGAGGTTAATCCTGAAACTGCAGAAACTTTAGTATGGATGAAGTATTTTATCATCATGTATTCATTGACCATTTTGATGCTTTATATATTTCAATTAAGACCTCTGTTATTTGGTAAAATGATTTTTAGAGTATCCATGATTGTTTATATCGCTGTGATAATCTATTTTGGACAAAAAAATTATGTATTTTCTCAAGATTCGGGAGCTAAAGGTTTAGACATAGATATTGAGAAACGCCTTGAAATGAAAAAGGCACTTAATGAGATAATGAAAGTTGAAAAGCCTTATCTGGCTGAAGATTTGTCATTAAAAATGCTGGCCCATCAATTAAATACGAATAGTAAATATTTATCTTTTTTAATCAATAAAGAATATGATTGTAATTTTTCTTCTTTTATCAATTCATTTAGAATAAAAGAAGCGCAAGCATTCTTGTCAGATACTGCATATAATATTTACACAATTGAATCAATTGCTAAAATGACAGGTTTTAAATCCAAATCTGCGTTCAATTCTGCGTTTAAAAAAGAAACGAACCTTACACCTTCTAAATTCAAATCAATTAATCAAAAACAATCTCAAACTTAAACTCTTTAAGTAGACTTTTAATCCACTTTTCTCCAATCTAATTCTGAAAGTAGATTCACAAAATATTTTTCATAATGGCGAAGTGCGATTGGACTATCAAAGTTGTTATAAATAGTTTTTTCATCAGCATCAATTTTTAAGTAACTAATAGTAGAAGGTACATCGGAAATATTTTTTCCATTGGTAGGATAATTACTATTTAGATTTAGATAGTTTATTTGCCCTGCCTTTGCAAAAAGATTATTGATGAATTGATCATCGACGTGGGTTTCATAAAAACCTATTTTGTCTACATGTTGTGTCCCAATGTATGTAATCTTACCATCTGAATATACTTTGGCTTCAAAGACTGGACACTTGCCATAGCACGGTGTTTTTTTTAACGAAGCAATAAGATAAGGGGCAATTGGTTTTTCAATTTCAGGTTCTTCAACGACGGGGTCTTCTATGATTTCAGGTTTTGGTTCTGCTTCTTCAGCAGGCGGAGTAAAGATAGAAACAGGTTCTTCTTCAATAGTGGTAGTTGCCAACTTTTTCCCTTTTTTAGGTGAACAAGAAAAAGTAAAACAAATAACTAAAAGAATATTTAATAATAAAACGACATTCTTCATTTTGTAACTTTTGGTAAAACAAGAAACCTAAAACTACAAAAAAAAGGATTGAGGCAATACCTCAATCCTTTTTTTATGCCTAGTAGACTACTTTTTTTTCTTCTTAGGATTTTTTCTTCCTTGAGCTTCACGCTGTGCTTGTATCTTCTTTTGCTCTTCCAAAGCATTTTGGAGTCGTTCTTGGAAGCCACCTTTTTTCTTCGGTTTCTTTTTATGTTCCTCCATTTCCTTTTCGATCTTGCCTTTATCAATGATATATTCCTTTGTAACGATATTTTGAATAATATTCATCGAGTTACTAAAGAACAAATAACAGGTCAAACCAGCAGCAAAGGAGTTGAAGAAACCCATAAACATTACTGGCATGGCATACTGCATATATTTCATCGCAGGATTTGCCGACATGTCCATATGCTTTGTATTATAGAACGTATAGATCAATGTCGTCACTGCCCAAAGTATCGTAAACATACTCAAGTGAGCACCCATTCCCAAAGGTAATTCAAATGGTAACTTGAAAAACACATCGTAGGAAGATAGGTCATTCGCCCAAAGGAAACTTGCTTGACGAAATTCGATAGAAGCAGGGAAGAAGCGATAAAGCGCAAACCAAATTGGCATTTGCAAAAGCATTGGCATACAGCCACCCAACGGATTTACGCCATACTCTCGATACATCTTCATGTTCTCCATTTGGAGTTTTTGAGGATCATCTCCAATTTTTTCTTTTAGTTTTTCTATCTGTGGCTTTAATGCCGCCATTTTAGACTGGGAGTAAAGCATCTTGTAAGTCAAAGGATATAACGCCACTTTTACTAGTAGCGTAAGCATCAAAATGACAAGACCAGCACTACCTATAAAACCAGAAAGAATACCAAATAACGGACGAATGATCCAACGATTGACTGTACCAAAAATACTCCATCCAAATGGAATTACATCTTCTAAGTCATTATCAAATGCAGCCAGCCGCTCAAACTTATTAGGACCAACATAAAAATTCATTGCAATTGATTCGTTAGCCGATTGTCCAAATGGCAGCATTACTTCCGAACGTAAAAGCTTTAAATCTTTATCTTTTTCACCTAGCATCTTGTTCTCATTGATAGCAGATGTAAAACCATCTTTTGATTTTGCTATCAACGAACTATTGAAAAACTGATGACTATGAGAAATCCATTCTATCGCTTCATTATCTCCATCTGCTTTATCGTCTGATGAACAAGAACAATAGGTAGGACTATCTTCAACTTGTTTGTAATAAAGGCAAGAATATTGTCCCTCATAACTTGTATTTTTTTCAATACGATCAAGGTAGTTGACCCAGTTGAGTTTGATATTTTCTACATCTTTACTGATCAAATTATTAAGTCCGACTAATTTTACATCATAATCAATGTTGTAGCTATCTTCTTTAATTGTATAACTTTGTTCAAAATATCGACCAGCACCTGCATTGGCTTTAAAGCTAACTGTATTTCCGTTTTGGTTGGCATCGAAATAAAGATCTTCTGTACTGATAGTGCCAACACCATTTAGAGGAATAAAGTATTCAAATTTATTTTTGATATCCTCCATTAGTTTTAAGACGACTAATGTGTCATTTCGATCTTTATCCTCAATCAATTTAGAGAATTTTTTCATTTCTACTTCTTTGATGCGACCACCTTTAGAAGTAAAAACAATTTTAAAGACATCATTTTCTAAAACGACATCTTTAGCTGTACCCGAAGCACTAGGAGCGAAAGCGCCAAATTGACCACCTAAAGCGACTTGTCTTAAAGAGTCGTTTTGTTCCAGTACGGGTTGCGTTTGGGTAGTAGCTGCAGTACTTGTTCCTTCTTGTCGTAGCTGACCCAAGCTATCTTGTTGTAACTTTATTTGCTCCAAAGAGTCTTTTGCACGTTTTTGAGCCTCTATTTGGGCTTGCGAAGGTGCATTTATTTTCAAATAAATAAACAACAAAATAAAAATCAGCGTAATACCAATTATGTTATTTTTATCCATTAACTTACTTTTCTTATAGTATTAGAAACCATTAAATCTATATTTAACGGCTTTTCTCAATAAATTTTCGCAAAGGTACAATTTTGTACAAGATAAAAGGAAGTTCAATGGATGATTATTCAGGGAATATAGACCAACAGCTCATTAATGCTTATAGAGCTACGATTTACAAGGTATTTAAACCAACATTATCTCTAAAGATTGGGCAAAAAAACGACGAATTAGACACTTTTTTGATCGATAATAATACATTTACTTGGGCTTTTATCTCTGCTTGTAATCCTTTTTCACAAAAACTTTCGGATAAGGAAAATGACTTATTGCATAAAAAACTATATGAAGAACTTGTTCAAAATGGCTATCGAATATGCGAAGGGGAGGGGCAGGACGAAAAAAACGACTGGCCACCCGAAAAAAGCTATCTAGTGCTACAAATATCAAAGAAAAATGCTTTCGAAATAGCGAAGACTTTTGATCAAAACGCTATTATTTTTGGACAATTTAACAAAGCTCCAGAACTTATTTTACTCAGGTAGTTTTTTATAATAAGCACTTATTCAGTCACTTATGAGCCAAAATAGTAATAAGTTAAAAAAATGAATACATATAAGTTTGGTATGAATAGTGCGTTTAAGTTTTGTAATGAATTTATATTAGCTAATAAGATTTTTTACTCCGTTCATATCCACTACACAAAAAACTTTGAACTTACCTAAACCTAGGTGTAAATACACCATTCCCCCTTTTTAGTATTCATAACCAATCCCATGAATTTTCATACCTAAAGGTTTGCGAAGGTGATACTTTGTATTAGTACTAAAGTATTCAAGCTTTTCAAATCCTGAAGTACTATAAGCTGATAGTAGTCTCGATCAGACAAGCATCCTTATTGGTTGTTTATGCTGTATCAGTAGTCTATATGCTCCTTTTATTACTTCTAGAATCTCAGACTGAACTTATCCAGATTACATTTTATTTTTTTATTGGCAATAGTGTTTTGTACACGATTGTCCCAAAAACTTTATGTCATGAGAAAAGTATTAATTTTAGCAATACTATTACCATTGTTTAGTATGCTTTATGGGCAAGAAAAAATTACGGCAAACGACATAATTGAACCTTACACTGGAAAATTTAGACCTGCAGTGAATATGGGATATTACTATCCTTGGACGGATGAACAATTAGCTGATTTAGCTGCAGGCAACACAAATGAAGGGATAAAAGGAATAGGCGCAAGAGCGATGAGACCAGCCTTATTCGAATTTTTTTTAGAAGAACATGGCTATGATATACGAGTACCTGCTTTCGAACATTATAAAAGTTTGGGCATGAAAGAGCATACAGTATTTGTTGGCTATCCATCAGATGAACATCGAGAAACAATAGAATACTGCAACGGTTATCGTTCCGAAGTTTTTGCAAATTTATATGAAGACATTTGGGATGATGGTGAAAACGGAACACCAGTCAATGATAAAAATTATTATGCGCTTTATCTTTACAAGATGGTAACAAAGTATAAAGAATATGTCAAATTTTGGGAAATATGGAATGAACCAGATTTTGATCATACCTTCTCAAAAGGTTGGTTGCCAGAAACAGAAGAAGGCAATTGGTGGAAGAATAATCCAGATCCTTGTGACTATGCTTTAAGAGCGCCTGTGTTCAACTATATCCGTATGTTGCGCATTAGTTATGAGGTCATCAAGTTTGTTGATCCAGAAGCTTATGTAGCTACAGGCGGACTAGGCTATGCTAGTTTTATAGATGTTATTTTAAGAAATACAGACAATCCGAATAATGGAGAAGTATCAGAGGAATACCCGCTTGCCGGAGGCGCTTATTTTGATGTGCTTAGTTACCACTCCTATCCTCATGTCGAAAATTTAAGATGGTGGAATAACGATTTGGGAGGATTTGAATATAGTAGAAACTCGGACACGGCTGCTAATGGGGTTATCCAAAAACAAGAAGAATTTAGAGCTGTATTAGAAAGCTATGGATATGATGGAGAAACATATCCTCAAAAAGAATGGATTATTACTGAGGCCAATACTCCTCGT
The DNA here is from genome assembly GCA_020630735.1 of Saprospiraceae bacterium. Classification (GTDB taxonomy): domain Bacteria; phylum Bacteroidota; class Bacteroidia; order Chitinophagales; family Saprospiraceae; genus JAHDIP01. The sequence continues at coordinate 11,385 of JAHDIP010000190.1, forward strand.
AAAGCATTTGGTGATTATATGGGGTCCGAAGAGTCGCAAATTAATTTTTTAATGAAATCGTTGGCATATTGTCCTCGAAACTATATCCACCAATTTCATATGTACAATTTGGGTGAATCGGCTACTTATGACGATGCTACTAGTGAGTTTCAGCTTATGGGTTTATACGAAAAATTAGAAAATACGCCTTATGGTGAACAAGTAGAAACAAATGCAGGCTTTGCTTATAAAACAAGTTCCGATATACTTTATGGAAGTCGATTTGATCCCTTAAGAACTCAAAAGTTGGAATTACCTGACAATATAAAGGGAGGTGCCTATAAAGATAGAAACGGTAAACGTTTTTATGTTCTTTGGGCAGAAACGCAAATGGATAATTCTGAATTATCATCTGCTACTTATTCTTTTCCATCTTATTTAAGTATTCGTAGATTAGAAAAAACAGCTTGGGATTATTCTAAAACAGGGGTTAGGCAAAAAGTAGAACCAAAACAAATTCATTTAACTGGAACGCCTATCTTTTTATATGAAGATAATCCACCGTTAGAATTTGATCCTGAAGTTGAAGTTACATTTGCTGAATTTAAATGTTTTCCGAATCCATTTAATGAGCAGGCAACAATCTCTTTTGAAGTTGATAAATATAGTAAGATTAGCTTACAGATTTATAACCCACAAGGTTTTTTAGTGAAAAACTTGATCAAAAAAGAGTATTATCCTAAAGGAATGCATTATGTAGATTTTGAAGAAATAATTCCACCAGGTATTTACTACCTAAGGTTAAAAATAGGTCAGTTAATTTATATCAAAAAAATAACACGGATAGAAGATTAAGTAATGGGTGAATA
>JAHDIP010000191.1:0-10761 GCA_020630735.1 Saprospiraceae bacterium
AAACTCACTCTATATACTCTTTGATTCCCCGAATCAAGCCAGCGCTTTAGTATTTGTCCGAGCCTCCCACTACTTAGTACGTATTAACTTTAAGACAAAACTTGAAACGATACTTCAATATCTACTCTTTTATATAACCACTTATTACTTTATCCCGATAAAACTACCCTTCTATTTAAGGAATAGTTCTGAAGAGGGTGTACCTCAGAGCCATTTCTAAAAAGATACAAAGCATGGCAAAAAAAGCAAAGCGATAAAATTCTTCGCTATATCTACGAATTGAAGTAACTTCAATTTCTGTTTTTTCTAGTTTATCAATTTCAGTATAGACTGCTTCGAGACCTGTCTCATTCGTAGCACGGAAGTATTTTCCACCAGTCATCTTTGCAATTTGTTTGAGTAGTGCTTCGTCGATTTCTACTTTTGCTAATCCGTAAATGTACTGACCATTACTTCGGCGACTAACGGGTGTCATGGCATCACCCAACGAACCTACTCCAATAGTATACACTTTTACATCAAACTCTCTAGCGATTTCGGCGGCAGTTATTGGTTTTACATAACCTGCATTATTGACACCGTCTGTAAGAAGAATAACTATTTTACTTTTTACGTCGCTATCTTTTAGTCGATTGACAGCTGTTGCCAAGCCCATACCGATAGCCGTACCATCTTGCAGTAAACCACATTGTAATCCTGCTAAAAATTCTTTCACTACTCGGTGATCGGTAGTTAATGGACATTGCGTAAAAGCTTCGCCAGAAAAAGCGGATAAACTGATGCGATCATACTTTCGTTTGGTGATAAATTCGCTCGCTACTTTTTTACTGACTTCCAAACGGTCTGGCTTAAAGTCTTGGGCTAACATACTACTGGATAAATCCATGACCAAGGCGATGTCGATTCCTTCGGCTTTTATTTCTTCTTCTTTTAATGTTTTTTGTGGTCGAGCTAAGGCAATCACTAAAGCGATAAAAGATAATGCTCGCAGTATAGGAAGTATAGCTCTTAGTTTACCTCTCAATGAAGTTGTGCCTTTCAGGGCCTCAAGGCTAGGCATCGTTAATTCTACGAAGTGTTGTTTGCGTTTGTACCAATACCAAAAGGCAATGGCTGGCAATAGCAATAAAGCTAATAACCAGTAAGGGCTTGCAAAACTTATATTTGAAAAAATACTTCCCATCTATCTATCCATTCAGTTTTTTATCAAGTTGATCTCCATCAATCACTAATTCTATCTTCTTTGTATTTTGAATAAATTGTTCTGCTTGATTCATCAAGCGTTCGTGTGCATCAACGGGTGGTTTTGCTTTCGCAAACTTTACCATATCAGCCATCATAAACATATCTTGTAAGTTCTTTTGATATTCTTGATCTACTCCCGTTGTATGTAAGTCTCGTACAATTTCATCGGTGGTAGATTCTAAGGCTTGAACATTATACCGATTTTCTAAATACTCTCTAACAATATAGGTTAATTCACTTTGATATTCTTTTACTTTACCTTGCTGCCAAAGCTCTTTTTGTTTGAGTTTAGATAAACTAGATAAAGCGATTTCGTGAGCAGGAATAATGACCTCTGGTGGAGGTGGTAGTTCTTCTTTTTGCTTGCGCTTGTAAAAATAATAAGCTAAGCCAAATAGAAAAGCAAAACCAAGTATAGTTAGTAAAAAAGGTAGAGCATCACGCCAAGAGAGTGACTCTTCTTCAATCTCTTTTATGGGGGCTAAATAAACCGAATCTCGCACAACTGGAGCTACCTCTAGGGGGATTTTATATGTCTGAATTTTTCCTGGGCTACCATTTTGGATATAATCAATGGGGATTTCTGGTATCCAATAACTACCAGAATCAAAAACTTGAATTGTCAAGTCTTTTTCGATAATCCATTCATTGCCCGTTTGTAAGGTATCCCATTCACTTGTATAGACTACTTCAAGGTCTGGTATTTTGTCGAATGCAGAAATGTCTGCTTGTTGTACTTGAACAGAAGGAGCATGACTAACCTTTAAGTGCAACTTCGTTTGATCACCTATTAATAACTTTGTGCTATCCATAACTGCCGAAACAGATATAGGTTGACTATAAGCTGTACATACAAAACTGATACAAATAATGAAGGTTATAAATTGACGCATAAAACTACTTCGAACGTTTTTTAAAAAATTTGAGTAGTGCATTTACATAAGACTCATTGGTTCTAATCGTTACCTTATCTGCACCGCTTTTCAAAAAAGTTTGAGTAAAATAATTGACGTGTTCGCCAAACCAATTGGCATAACGTTCTCTAACAGCAGGCACGGCAGTATCAATCCAATTGGCTTGTCCTGTTTCTGCATCTACTGCTCGAATAAGACCAACATTGGGCAAAGCCTCTTCTCTAGGGTCTACCAGATGAATACCTATAATATCGTGTCGTCGAGCTGCAATCCGTAAAGGATTATCATAATCTTTATCCAAAAAATCGGAGAGGATAAAACAGATACTTCTCTTTTTAATGACATTGTTAAAGTACTTCAACGCTACGCCAAGGTTTGTTCCTTTTTCGGTGGGTTGAAGGTCTAATAACTCTCGAATGATACGTAGAATGTGTTGCTTCCCTTTTTTGGGTGGAATAAATTTTTCGACTTTATTCGAAAAGAATAAAACACCTACTTTATCATTATTATTGATGGCCGAAAAGGCAAGTACCGCACAAATTTCTGTGAGGATCTCATTTTTCATTTGATTGGTCGTACCAAAAAACGAAGACTGGCTAATGTCGATAATCAACATAACCGTTAGTTCTCGTTCTTCTTCAAATATTTTGACATGCGGATCACCCGTACGAGCAGTTACGTTCCAATCAATATTTCGGATATCGTCTCCATAGTGATAATCACGTACTTCGCTAAAAGACATCCCACGCCCTTTGAAGGCACTATGATATTCTCCCGAAAAGATGTGTTTACTCAATCCTTTCGTTTTGATTTCAATTTTCCGTACTTTTTTTAGCAGTTCGCTTGTTTCCACTTTAGTGTTATTTCGTTGCCAAATCCCAAACGGCAGTATATTTTTTCAAATAAGGTTTTAACTTGTTATAAGGTATCGTAATATTTTGTCGACCATAGATCATATTAAATTTTGTACTGAAATTAATGCCATCTTTACGAATAGTAAAAAAGGTAAAATCTTCTTCAGCTAACCATGTTCTAAATTCAGAGTCTTTATACAATCTATGTTTGTTAATCTTTTTATTGATGATGCTTTTTAGCATTCGATTATGATTAAAATCGTTTTCAAAAACATCATTGAGTGCTAATTCTCGACCTGTATATAGGTCAAAATTAAAAGCTCTAGCATCTTTTGCATCTGACCAAGTCGTGCTATAGTTCATCGTACCGCTAATCAAACGGTCAGACATTAATTGTACATCACACCAACCAAAAGCACGAACAGTTGATCGTAAAGCGGGTGTAATAGGTTCTTTTAGACGTCGATCATTTTGTACAAACTGTTTACAATCATTCACCCAATCCATTGCTAAATTGTCAATCCAAAAATTGAACATGGCATTTTTAGTTTTGGGATAGGTAATATCATAGCTTGCTACATAATCGGCATATTCTATACAACCAACAGGCAAACTTTCTTCCAAATGGAAAGAGGTGAATGCTGTTGTTTCGTTATCTTTATAAATCACACTACTCAATTGCTGATTCTTAATTACTCCTTCTATTTGTGCAATTTCCTTTTTGTTATTATCTAATAAGGCTAGTTTTAACTTGCCTGTACGATCCTGCTCGCCGACTACATTATAGCTTTCTTTTTTATGCGTCCAGTAAGCTATACCTAGAACTTCAGTACTCGACATTTTTTGAAGAATCAATTCCATCCCTTCTCGTTGGATAGCTCCCTTGTAATGATTAACCCATTTATTGTCTCCACAATGACCTGGAAATTTGATTTCATCAGCTACTTGTTTTAACCGAAGTGTACTGCCTATCGTGTTGTCAAAATTGTTCCATTCTCCTTCTAAGGCATCTTCAGAAATAGAGGCATAAATATATCCAGAAATAGCATTTTTTTTGTCTACTTCTTGAAGAGTTATTTCATTTTCGGAAATTTCTCCAAAGAGTGTAAATTTTGCATTGCTTCGAAGATAAACCATCTGACCTTTACACTTTCTACCATCATAAGCTAGCGTAACTGCTACATCATTAAACCCATCCAAACGCCCTTTATAATGTTTGATCCATGTAATTTTTTCTGGTTTTTCAAACAAGCGATAAACTGCTTTTTCTCGAGTAGTCACTTGAGCTAAAGCTTGGTTTACGAAAAAAAGTATTGCTATAATTGAGAGTAGTCTGTACATAAAAAAAATGTTGATGAATAGATGACCTTTACTGTTTCTAAACTTTTAATGGTCATTATGGTACTTCAACAACGTTTAAAATTTTATTGATGATGTCTTCCTGTGTAATATTTTCTGCTTCTGCTTCGTAAGTCAAACCAATACGGTGTCGCATTACATCGTGGCAGATGTTTCGTACATCTTCAGGAATAACATAGCCACGGCGTTTTAAAAACGCATATGCTTTAGATGCAATAGCTAAATTGATACTTGCTCTTGGAGACCCTCCGTAGTTGATAAGTGGTGCTAACTCTGCCAAGCCATAGTCTTGAGGTTGACGAGTCGCAAATACAATATCCAAAATATATTGTTCGATTTTTTCGTCCATATATACTTTTCGGACCACTTCTCTAGCCTTCAATATTTGTTGAGGGCTTACGACTGCTTCTATTTTTTTGAATGAATCTCCGATTAAGTTTCGACGAATAATTTCTCGTTCATCTTCTTTTGTCGGATAATCAATCAATACTTTCAACATAAAACGATCTACTTGTGCTTCAGGCAAGGTATAAGTTCCTTCTTGGTCGATTGGGTTTTGAGTAGCCAATACTAAAAAAGGTTCTTCTAACTTGAAAGTATCATTTCCGATTGTCACCTGTCGTTCTTGCATGGCTTCTAATAATGCACTTTGCACTTTTGCAGGAGCACGGTTGATCTCATCCGCTAAAATAAAGTTAGCGAAAATAGGTCCTTTACGTACTGTAAATTCGTTTTTTGTAGGATTGTATATCATCGTACCGATAATATCGGCTGGCAATAAGTCTGGTGTAAACTGAATTCGACTAAACTCAGCGTCTACAGCCGTAGAAAGTGTCTTAATAGCTAAAGTTTTCGCAAGACCTGGCAAACCTTCTAATAAAACGTGTCCTCGGGCTAAAAGACCTAACATCAAACGCTCTATCATATGCCCTTGTCCTACAATAACTTTAGAGGTTTCTTCATTTAATTTTTCAATAAAAGCACTATCAACGAAAATTTGTTGGTTTAATGCTTCAATATCTACCGATTGTTCCATAAACTTGTAATGATTTTTTTATCAGCCGCAAATTTCTTATTTTTTGGAAAAACTACAAAATTGATACGCCTAGAATTGATCAAAATATGTAGATTCTTCGCAATTTAACCAAATATTAACAAGATGTTACGAAAGCTAGAAAATACTTTATTCTTTATACTTTGTTTTTGCTTCATTATTCATACACCTATAAATGCCCAAAGTTCAATTATAAAAGAACTAAAAGAAGGTGTTTTGGTGGTTCGGTTACAAAGTGGAAACAATAAAATAACTGAACTAAAACGCTTAATTGATAGCCCTGATACTAGTGCCAAAACAAAAAAGCGATTAGAAAAAGAACTGCACCAAACCGTTTCGGACCGGAAAATGCTAAATACACAGCAATTTTATGCTTTTCAAAATGCATACAAATTTTCGAAAGTCTTGTTTATGTTTGATACGGCTAGTAAACAACTAAAAGAAGGTAAACAGAGCGGCATTTTTTTAAATGAGCAACTCGAAATAGATGAGACCATTAGTCTAAATAACCAAGCTTTTTATGTCGCTTCTGTTGCATCACTCGAATCTGGTACTGATGGTATGGTTTTAATGGACAAGACTTTTACACCTCTAAAACCACCTTTTCCTTATTATGTCAAATTGCGGTCTGTCGGGCAGGTTATTGCCGCTGTCTTTACGCCTAGAACTGCTAATGAAGTTAATTTTTTACGGGTTTGTAGAAAACTTGACAGGCGATTGAATAAGTATTATGACAGGCAGCATTAAGAATAAGTAGTTCACAGTATTAATTATCAAATAGTGGTTCTACAGGTAAGGAATCTTTTGCTTGAAGAATTTCAGGTTTTTCAGGCTTGTCAGGTTTTGGAGGTTTGACCGTATTATCGGCTCTTACGTTGATGGCATTTGCAATAAGAATGGAATCAACTATTGCTGATGCTTCGTTTAGTGCTCTTTTTTGGCAGTTAGCAATCTCTGTTATTCGATAGTCGTTTAATCGTTTTTTTATTTCAGCATCTATTAATTGTTTGCGCCTATCTTTTTCACTCACCTCATTTTGGAAAGATGAAAAAAGTAGTAAAAGTCCAATACTCATAAAAAGAATACTTAAAAATTGTTTCATGTGTGTTAGCAATGAAGTTGTTTAAAAATAAATTGATGGCAAAAGAGTTTTCTCATAAAATGAAAGATACTGAAACCAAAGTGGTTTTGGGATTATCAAAGGATTAAAGCTACTGAGAATCAAAGGATAGCTACCAATGATGATCCTTAAACTGAATACCAGTAGGTATACTTACTAAGCAGAAATCTGGCTTGTAATTGTACTATCGGTAATGGCAGTATCATTGACCAACATAAAGGCTTTACTCAAAATAATCGACAACATTCGATCGCCTTCAAAAGGAAGAAATACTTTATCGTGTTTCGACTTGGCGTCAGGAACAATGCACAAATATTGATCGTTAGGAGACATCAAAATATTGCCGCTACCTAAATGAATTTTATAGCTACGAAGTTGACCTTCGACAATCAAAAATTTTCCATCGAAAGAACATTTAGAAGCTATTTTTAGACGAGGCACTAATTTCTCTAATGCAGCCTTCCTTGTTTTAGCTGATTCTGACAATTCGCCAAATGCATAATTTTCCCAATAATCGTTATACTGTGTATTAGTGTTGCCATCCATCCAAGTAGGATCATTTCCAATACTAGTTACTCCAACAAATAAGTCAACATCACGCATTACTTCTGTAAAAACCATTTGCGGCACATCTTCGATATGCAGTAATTGTTCCTGAAAATAAAACCGTACCTGATCAGAAAAAATATAATTGTAGATGCCTGAATTTCTGGTTTCACTATTATAATTAGTTTCTGTCCAAAACTCTGCTGCCATATTCCAATGAGGCAACTGCAAGGTCGGAATGCTTTGTACTCCCCAATCGCCTTGCATAGTATATTTCCATCCCCTTATCTTACAGAGTGTTGCAAACTGATGTTGTTTTAAAACATGAGCTGCAAAGCGGTTCGAATATCCTACGGTATTTCGTTCGGCATCTGTCAATAAATAAATCTCTCGGTAGGCTTGCTTGAATGGTTGTTGGATTTTATGTTGTTCAATGTAATTACGCCAAGCGAAAACTTCATCAGAAGTAGAATGGACTGGGTGCCATAATTCTACAGCAGTATCGTCTGTCAACCAATCAATTATTTCATTATTTACATCAACAAATTGATCATTTTTAAAGATGCCAATTGCTTGCTCATCTGCTTGTGAAAAACGCCAAATTAATCGCTTTGCTACAATAGAAACTAAGGTATGTTGTATGTAATATTTATCCCACTCTGCAAAACGCCACACCCGTTGGGCAAGATAAGATTGTTCGATTCGACCTTTATGGACAGGGATACTAGACTCTATGGTCTTGATTTTATTTTTAAACGCTTTTAACTCTGCATTATAATTTTCTTTGATATAGCTTGGTACAGTTTTCTGTAAATTCTTATCAGGCTTTTGCCAAATAATGGTAGGGTTTCCGACAGTACTAAAAGTTGCTATTCCAGCATAAAGACCAAAGTTTTCTTGTACTTGATGGTTATTATCTAAGCCATAGTCTTCGATGGCCATTTCTTCTATTTCATCGGGTGATTTTCCAACTTTTTGAGCGACTTCTGCTATGCGTCGTTCAATTATTTTTTTGGCTGCGGCATAGTTTACCTTGTGGCGATAACGCAAGAAATAACCAATGCTTTTTTCGAAAGGCAATAAAGAAAAAGCATATAAACAAGTATTTCCTAACTTTGCAGAAACGGCTCCATGCCAACGTATTTTTTTATAAGCTAGGAGACCTAATTCTTCTAATTCCTTTGATAAAGAATTCGCATCAATAAGTCCACAAATCCATACCATTCCCTTTAAGAAAGATTGAGCGGTTAAGGATAAAAAAACAAATTCTGGATCTTGAGCTTTTACAATTGCTCGAAGTTCATTTTTAACGATATCCATCCAGTTAATGAATACTTTGATCAGTTTATCTTCGCTAAGTTCTTTGATGAATGTCTCAGAAGTGCTAATCCATTTCTTGGATGCTTTGGCACTGGAAGGAGTTTTGAGGAGGTGAAGAATAAGACCTTCCCATGTAGCCTGTTCTTTTTTTGATAAAGAATCCCAAAAATCATTAACAGCTAGGCTTAGATTATCAGTAGCATTAATCAAACTCATACTAAAAATTAACCACCAACAAGAGGTGTAAGACGAACAAAGCTTACTTCTGTATTTTGATCAACATGTATTTCGTGTTTTAAGTCTTCTACTTGTTGGTCATCGACTAATATAAAAAATCCATTTTCTTGAAAAGCCTTTAAGGCAACGTAGCTTTGCTTTTCAGCATCAACTTGTCGCTTTTTCTTTAATTTGTACCCGTTTAGTGTAGTCTCTGTATCTGATGGTTGGACTAAACCGTTGAAGTGGTGTAATTTACTTTGTTCGTTAAATTTTTTCACTTCATAAGATACTCGAAGTCGGATTAACTCTTCGACGGTAATAATCTCAGATTCTATATCAATCAAGATTTGGTTGAGCAATTTGCCCGCTACCGTTTCGTCTTTTATAGTAAGCGTTTTTTTCATTTCTTATTTATTTGTTGTAAAGATATGGAAAAGTAATATTTATTCGAAAACAAGTCTAATAATCGTCTTCTTCCTCTTCTAATTCTAAATACTGAGCTAATTCATTTCTAACTGTAGCATTTCCTTTTACAAATTCGATAATTAAATCTTGTAATTCTGATTTCTTCATTTTAGAGATTTCTTCTTTTATTCTAGCTACTTTTCCTTTTGGCATTATTGTTTTGTTTGCTACAATATCCTTTAGGTAATAAAGAACTGCTACTTCGTGTTTACAAAAAACTCCCCAATCGTAAGGGCAATCGCAATAATGACTAATTATTTCATTCTTATTGTTGAATTTAATTGTAACATTATAATCTTCAGAACCTTCTACTACTGCGGTAAATTCGTTTGGTTCAACTTGTTCAAGGTCAGAGATATAATCATTTTCATAATAAGATAAACCTCTGCTAATTATTTTAGATTCAATGTTTTTTTCAAAGTTATTGATATTAATCATGATTTTTTCTTGTAGATTAGTAAGATTTTAATGTGCTTCCAACCAATTGTCCCCTGTATCCATTCCAACCAAAATAGGAACCGTAAGATTAGGAATAGCCGTTTTCATTTTTTCTTCTACTAACGGTTTGATGTTTTCTAGTTCCTCCTTGTACACATCGAATACCAATTCATCATGTACTTGAAGAATCATTTTCGTTTTAAAGTTTCCTTCTTTGAGTGCTTGATGAACATTGATCATTGCAATTTTAATCATGTCTGCCGCAGTACCTTGTATCGGTGTATTGATTGCAATGCGTTCAGCATTACTTCGGAGCAAAGAGTTCCGAGAATCAATATCTCTAAGATAACGTCTGCGTCCAAGTAGCGTTTTTACAAAACCATTTTCTCTAGCAAAATTAACGGTCTCATCCATATAATTTTTCAGCCCACTATATTCTTTGAAGTATTGTTCAATCAATTCTTTTGCCTCTGCTCTTTTGATCTTTAACTGTCTCGATAAATTGGTAGAACCCGCTCCATAAATAATACTAAAGTTAACCGTTTTTGCATTTCGGCGTTCATCGGGTGTGACTTCATCAAGAGCTTTACCATATACCTTGGCTGCTGTAGCTTGGTGAATATCGTGTCCTGCCAAAAAGGCTTCGAGCATCGCTTCGTCTTTACTTATTTCTGCAATAAGACGTAACTCTATTTGGGAATAATCGGCTGCTAAAAGTATGTGATCTGCATCTCGTGGAATAAAGGCTTTTCGAACTTTTCTACCTTCAGGTGTACGAATTGGAATGTTCTGTAAATTTGGATTATTGGAACTTAAACGCCCCGTTGCTGCCAAAGCTTGATTGAACGAACTGTGAATACGACCTGTTTTTGGGTTTACCATTTTAGGTAATGCATCTACATAAGTAGAACGCAATTTGGTCAAACTTCGATAGGCAAGTATCTCTCTTACAAAAGGATTTTCTTCTGCCAATTCTGTTAGCTTTTCTTCATTGGTAGAATACTGTCCTGACTTTGTTTTTTTCCAACGATATGGAATTTTCATTTTGTCAAATAAAACTTCTCCTACTTGTTTGGGAGACGAAATATTAAAATTCACCCCAGCTTCTTTATAGATCCCTTTTTCTTGTTTTTCAATCGACTTTCCTAATTCTTTTGAGTAGTCTTCGAGGAATGTTGAATCTAGTTTTATCCCAGCATGTTCTAAATCAGCTAAGACTTTGATAAG
>JAHDIP010000191.1:10861-12192 GCA_020630735.1 Saprospiraceae bacterium
ATGGATAAAGGTGCATACTTTAGATATGTCTCTGATAGATAGTTGAGGTTGTGTCTCAAATCTGGTTCTATCAAATAATGGGCGATCATTGTATCAAAGTATTGCCCTTTTACTTCAACATTGTACCATTTCATCATCAGAATATCGTATTTGATATTTTGCCCAATTTTGATGATTTTTTCATCCTCCATCACCGCTTTAAATTCTTGTACAATACTTAAAGCTTCTTTTTGATCAGCAGGAATTGGTACATAGAATGCTTCGGCAGTATTAACAGAAAAAGCTAAACCTACAAGTTCTGCTTCATTAGCATCTATCCCTGTGGTTTCTGTATCGAAGCAAAAGCTTTTTTGTTTTTGCAATAAAGCAATAAGTTCTTTACGTTTTTCTGGAGTATCTACTAATTGGTAATCGTGTTTTGTATTTTCCAAGTGCTTATCTGCCACCGAATGCGCAGGAGGTGGCGCAGCAGATGGTTTTGACTTTGGCGAAGCTACTGCATTTCCAAACAAATCCATTTGTTGGTTAGGGTCTGCCACAGCACTTTTTCCAAGTATTTGTTCTCCCAAACGACGAAACTCTAGTTCTTTAAAAATAGCCGTCAATTTTTCTTTATCCATTTCTGATACCTCGTACTCTTTTGCATCAAATTGAACAGGTACATTGATATCAATAGTTGCTAATTTTTTAGATAACAAACCTTGTTCAGCAAACTCAATGACCTTTTCTTTTTGTTTGCCTTTTAGTTCGTCAGCGTGTTCGATTAGGTTCTCAACTGAATCATATTTTTCCAATAATTTTTTTGCTGTTTTGGGACCAATCCCTGGGATACCAGGAATATTATCTACACTATCGCCTTGCAAACCGAGTACATCAATAACTTGCTCTACTCGTTTGATCCCCCATTTTTCGAGGACTTCTGTTTTTCCTAATATTTCAACTTCATTTCCTTTTCTTCCAGGTTTGTACATGAAAATTTTATCAGAAACAAGTTGTGCATAGTCTTTATCAGGTGTCATCATATAGACATCAAAACCTTCTTTCTCTGCTTGCTTAGCAAGTGTACCAATTACATCATCAGCTTCGAAACCAGCTTTGGTTACAATCGGAATTTTAAAGCCCTCCAAAATGGATTGTATGATAGGTACAGCAATCGTTATATCTTCTGGTTGTGCGTCTCTATTTGCTTTATATTCTTCAAACATTTCATGTCTGAACGTTGGTGTAGGCAAATCAAAAGAAACAGCGATATGAGAAGGTTTTTGATTTTGTAAAACATCCCAAAGGGAGCGTACAAAACCTGTAGCTGCACTTACATTCATCCCTTTTGA
>JAHDIP010000192.1 GCA_020630735.1 Saprospiraceae bacterium
AAGATATGGAGTTATTCAATTCCCTTGCAGGTAATATTTATTCAACAAAGCTGCTTTACTATTAACCTCTAATCGAGCATAGATTTTTTTGATATGATATTGAACGCCATAAACAGAAATCTTTAATACCTCCGCTATTTCGTTATAAGATTTCCCCTGTTTTAATAAGCGTACGACCTGTAGTTGTTTAGTACTTAGTCGACTTTGATTTACATTATTTGGTAATTCTTTGTTAGCTAATCTAGCTATTAGCATTTTCGCAATGGAAGGCGAGAGTACTGCACCTTTTTGAAAGGCTTCTAAAAATATAGTTTCAATATAGTTTTTAGGCGTCGTTTTCAAGAGGTATCCATCAGCTCCAAAAGCAAAGCATTGTTGAACAAAAGATTCCTCTTTGTAATCTGTAAATATGACTAATGAAAGCTTAGGAAAGGATATTTTTATATGCCCAATGGTATTAAAAAAAGTTTCTTGATCAAAGTATCGTTCGTCATAAGCAAATAATACATAATCCAGCGTATTGAGCGTCGAAGGATATTGTAATAATGGCTTAATATTTCTAAAGGACAGGCTACAATCCAAGGTAGCTTTACTTAAAAAGAAGCTACCGAAAAGATTTCGATCTTGCTCATCCGGGTCAATTAAGCCAATCTTGATCTGCCTCATATTATTTGCGCTTCAAATTAGACTATATCGATTTTAATCATAAACCTTGTCTAGTTAGATTACAAATCGACTTGTATTGTAATGTTTTACAATAATAGTCCAACATGAAGACACAAATAAGACATTTTGGGTTAGAGAAACGAACTTCAATTCGTGTAAGGATAAAATACTCAACAGAAACAAAAAGATAAATTTCAATTCCAAATTGATATAGCGTTTTTTGTATACCAAATCTTGAACATACTCTAAATAGCCCCTACAAAGCCAATACATTTTTAACTTTTTAATAATCTTAGTATAAAAAATAAATCATAAGTTAAATCAATATGTACTGGCAATGTAAGTTCCTATTCTTACTACTCTATGAATCGAAACAGATTGTTATTCAAACAAACCACTTCAATTCATATTATATCGAACCTTGTCCATGGTTCACAATAAAGTTAAGCTTATTCCAAGCAGTTCCCCAGATTATGCAGGAGTAAAAAAACGTCAACTATAGCAAGAATACGGCAGTTTAAATATATAAGGATGGAAAGACTGATTTATTCTACCATTTATAATTGAATTGAGCATTGAAGTAGTAAAAATTGCCTCTAACAACGCTTAAACTAATTAAATAATAGTTTAATATGTAAACTTTAATGTACCTTTATAAGCACATCCGCTTCATTAAGTCTACAAAAGAGACATCAAGCTACCCAAAAAGGACATGGGAAATATTAGCCATAGGGTAAAAAATGAAACTTTGAGTATATGCTTTATCTTTGAAAGTTCAACGCTAGCAAAGTTAATAGGAGACCTAAAACAATAAGCAATTATCTACTAATTTTTCCAGTAATAGAGCATAAAGCATGGTAAATGCTTACCTATAACAGTCACTGGTGGTTTCCTTCATATTGGCATTACTCCGTATCTAATGAATAGGTTTACTCTAAGCATTCAGTATATACTTCTTTTTATTGCTCAGCTATCTTTTGCGCAAGAGCAGTTAAGTGCTGACTATGTCTATACCATTACGCATTATAATACAGAAAACGGCTTATCCCATAATGCCATATATAACATTAAAAAAGACCAAAACAATAACTTAATAGCCTTTACCAGAGCTGGTTTGGATGAAATAAGTTCTAGAAAAGTAAAAAACCTTCAAGCGATCAACCCCACTTTCACTATGCTTGATCAAAACAAGGTCGACATCATTCCCTATAACTCAAATTCCTACCTGTTTGCCAACCGTAATCATTTATTTAACATTACAGAGGATCAATTTACGCATATAGATTTTAAAAAGGACAAAAGTCCTATATTCCCTTTTCCCATTGAAGGCATCCGGGATATTTTTAAAACAGAAAATGACAAATTATTTGTATTAACAAATAATCTTTCACTTCTTCAACTCCATAAAATTGATAGCTCCGAAGTATTATTTAACAGCATAAAATTTGAATATTCTGAACTCTCAGATTATACCTATATAAAGCTCATCGACGATCGATGGCTTTATATTAATCAAACGCTGGTAAACAAAGACACCAAACTATACCTAGTTGATCTTTTAGCCAAAACACTTCAGCAAATTAAAGAATCTACAGCCTTAAAGGAACAATTTTTCCCGCTAAAATTTTGGGGTAGAAAATCTAAACATCTAAAAAAACATTCTGATTTAAATTCCTTTTTAGATCAGGAGTTAAAATTTTACTCCTTTAGTAAGAAACGTAATCCTACTTTATATGATTCTTACTCTAAACTTTTCTGGTATATAGAAGATCATATTCTACATGGTTTTCACCCTGTCGAAGGATTAATACATCAAATTTCATTACCCAAAGTATTTTTCAATGACAATATGGAGTTTTCTGATGGCACCATTTGGTTGAGCTCTCCTTATGACGGTATCTATCAGGTAAAAATTGAAGAGAAAAAATTTAAATCAATTGTTCTTGAGCATAAAGGTGGCCCTCGAAATATTATCCAAGATTTCCAAAATAGACTTTGGTTAACAGGAATTGGAATAACAGATCCAAGCAATAAACATAAGCTCATCGAAAACAGTTTAAAAATTAATGCCACCTTGATTTTTCTCGATCAAGCTGGGTTTATATGGACTGCCAAAAAACACAGCAAAACGCTATTAAAGTATAACGAACAATTTGAGTTAGTTCAAACCTTTACTATAAACGTCGATCCTTTACGTATTAAGCTTTGGGCAATGGCTGAAGATAAGGATGGAACTGTTTGGGTTGCAGGCAAAGACAGACTCATAGGAATACAAGCTAATAATGAGATACAAGAAATTCCACTGTCTTTTCAACTCCCCGATTATGTATATCAAATATTAATTGAGGACTCCGAATTTTTTTGGCTTAGCACCAACAGAGGTTTATTTCAAGTCCATCGCTCTAGCGGTAAATTAATAAAATATGGAAATGACGACAACAAAGATATTTTACTTCCAGCAACTGCCTTTCATTATATGTATCAGGATAAAGACAGTATTTGCTGGCTTGCTACAGGAGATTCCGGACTCCTGCGTTGGGACAGGAAAATAGATATACAAAATGAACCGGAAAAGGCCATCAAAATATATGATACCTCATTTGGTTTCCCCTCCAATATTTTACACGCAATTTACGAAGATAAAAATGGCTTTCTTTGGATCAGTAGTGAATATGGTATTATTCAATTCCATAAGCATAGTGAATATTTTAATTATTTCCTTGAAAAAGATGGCATTGCCAATAACGAATTTAATCGTTCTTCTCACTTTAGGGATGATGATGGCAATATTTTTTTTGGAGGCGTTAAAGGAGTCACTAAATTCCACCCTAAAGATTTTTTGATAGATACTGTAAAGTCAGATATTTCCATTTTATCATTACAAAGATTTAATAACAAAAGGTATATTGATTATCTCAACAAGTTTAACGCTACTGGAAAAATAGAATTTGAGACACAAAACGATTTCTTTTTATTGCAATTCCAAAGTAGTTCATCAGATGAAAATGTTTATCAATATTTTTATACCTACGATGAACTAGACTGGGTCCCTACTAGTACTTATTCAGTCGATATAAATAATCTCTCACCGGGCACTCATCAACTCCGATTAAAAAAAGAAAATTTAGTAGGAGACGTTCTAGGGCAATTGTCGATTCCTATAGTCGTACCCAAGCCCTTTTACTTAGAATATTGGTTTTTTGCACTAGTTATACTTTCGCTGATCTCCCTCGTTTACCTCTTATTCAAACTTCAGAGTAAAAATTATAAATACCGTCAGGCTAAGCTAGAATCGCTAGTCCGCGAAAGAACAAAAAAAATCGAACAAGATAAAATCCTCATCGAGCACCAGGCTCAAACACTTGAGCATCTCCACAATAAAAAATCAAGCCTTTTTAAAAATATCGCTCACGAGTTACGCAACCCCCTAACCTTAATATTCGGAGCTACCAAAATGCTTGAAAAACAAGTTGCACAAATTCAAGACAAAAGAGTTGACAAAAAATACCTGACTGCAATCACTTCAAGTGGGGACAAAATCTTATCCTTGACAGATGAAGTCCTTTTCTTAGCAAAATTAGAAGCTGATACACAACCAATTCACTTAGCGCCTATTACTTTGTTCTTACTCTTCGATAAGATCATTAAACAATTCAAGGTCATCGCAGAATTTCAAAACAAAGAACTGCATTTCAATTCTGAAATAAATAAAGACCTTGTCATCCAACTCGATGCAGTTAAAGCAGAAAAAATATTTACAAACCTTTTATCCAATGCTTTTAAATATACTCCTAAAGGAGCTAAAATAACTTTAACTGTTTTTAAGGAACAAGATCATTTTGTTACAGAAGTAAGTGATACGGGATATGGTATTTTGGAAAAAGAATTACCACTGATATTCGAACCTTTTTATCGTTCCGAAAGAATAACACAAAAATATGACTCCATTGAGGGTACTGGCGGAACAGGAATTGGACTTTCAATTGTACAAAAACTGGCAACCTTATTGGACGGAAGTATTTCAGTAGAAAGTAAAGTAAACCAAGGATCTACATTTACGGTAAGATTACCTTTATTACCTGCTTCAAAAGAGCAACAAACGGATTTGATTCATAGCGATCAGGAAGATGCAACTGTCGCTAATGATGATAGCAATATGCTTCTAACTAAAAAAAATCATCATATTCTAATCGTTGATGATCATCCAGGAGTTATAAATTTTTTAAAAGATTTATTAGAGTCTAATTATATGGTTAGTGTCGCTTCTAATGGCAAATCAGCCATTGAAGTAATTCAGGAAAAATGTAAAGCTAAATCTGAGCAAATGATCTCACTGATCATCTGTGATATTATGATGCCGGAAATGGACGGAATTCAATTTGCCGAGCAATTAAAAAAGCATGCAAAATGGAAATGGATACCAATTCTTTTCCTTACTGGTTACAATGATGGACCTACCAAGCAGCATGCGCTCAGAATAGGGATTGAAGACTATTTAATTAAGCCTTTTGACCCGGATGAATTAAAATTAAGGATCGTAAAATTATTAAATAATAAAAGAAGTATACTCTTTTCTGAAGCATCAGAAGACTCCATCAATCAACCGTCTTTTGACACTGAGTGGATAAATCAATTTAATCAACTTGTCCAAAACAACATTGAGAATATCAACTTAGACGTCGACTTTTTGGCTAACAAAATGTCCATTGGAAAAAGACAACTGACTAGAAAAATAAAGCAGCACACAGGTCTCACGCCAGGCAAATACGTCCAGGAGGTTCGACTACAAAAGGCTCGAATACTCTTAGAAAATAAAACTTATTATTCAGTATCTGCGGTTGCTTATTCTGCAGGTTTCAAATCTCCAAAATATTTCTCTAAACAATTCAGAGAACGCTTTGGGAGATTACCTTCTAGCTATTATAAATAATTCACCTGTTACTTTCACCTTCAGGATAGAACAACAAGAGAACTATTTAGTTAGCACTTCGCTAGAATAAAAACGAGTACTAAATATTAAAAAGAACTATACTTCCCTCTACTTTTTTGGAAGAAATAATTACAATGAATAGTCTAAAGCATTACTTTTTATATTATTTTTTATTCCTGACACAAGTATCTTTTGCTCAAGAACAATCTAGTGCAGATTATATCTACTCTATTCAACATTATAATGTAGAAAATGGTCTATCACATAATACCATACATAACCTAGCAATTGATCAAAACGATAACGTCCTTGTACTTACCAGATCAGGCCTAGATATGATCAGTTTTGGAAAGTGTACTAATATTCAAAAAATATTTCCGGATTATATCGGTACTCAAACACATATTATCTCAAAAGCCCCAGGAACATACTGGCTTTTCAACCCTGGTAATTTCATGGAAATTGACCAAGGTCAATTTACACACTATGATTTAAAAAAAGTTTCCTTTCCTAACCCTCATCTTAATATTAAAAAAAACAATATATCACCTATAAATTCTACCGCCTCAAACGAATTATATATCATTAACAACAACAACCAATTACTTCAAATTCACACAAAAGATAGTATTGAAATCATTGCTAATAATTTAAACCTAAATATAAACCAAGATAAACCAGCCACATTATATAGCAACAATAACGATATTCATTTAGTTAGTTTTTCGAATAGTAGAATCACTAATATAAAAACTATCAACCGGGAACAACGAAAAATTATACCGACTCCAGATACCACTATACTCAAAGAACAGATATTTCCGATTCCATCCTGGACAAGAAGGTCGAAAAACTTGCAAACCCATCCCTCCATCGTTGAATTTATACACAACGAGTTAGATTTAAGGGCAAGTCATCCATTGTCTATAAGAAAAACCGATTATGATTCAGCATCTGGCTTATTCTGGTATCTAGAAAATTATGTTTTAATTGGATTTCATCCTACAAAAGGAGCCATACACAAAATCCCTATCCCTGAATTTGCTATTACCCACTACCAGATTCGATTTACCAAAGGCTCTGTTTGGCTTTCTACTACTTATGATGGTATTTATCAAGTTTCAATTACTGAAAAAAAATTCAAAATATTAGAAACCAGAAAAGGTAATCAGAGAAATATATTAAAAGATCGCCAGAAGCAGCTTTGGTTCGCAAATGATAATATACACGTATTCGATACTTCGTATACCCCTCTGAAAACATTTAAAATAACAAACCATTTAGCTTTTTTAGATCGCTCTGGATTTATTTGGACCGCTTCAATTGAAAATGATACTCTTTATAAGTTTAACGACTCTTTACAGCTTATTGCCGCAATTCCAATAGATTTAGAACTTGTTGACATTAAAAGAATTAGAATAATGATCCAGGACGATAATGGAACGGTATGGATTCCTGGCGCTGAAAAATTATTAGGCATCCAAAAAAACTTAGAAAAACAGGAAATACATTTTAATTCGACTATTCCCTATCCAACCTTTCATATGGAACAAGAAGGCGCTGAACATATCTGGTTTTGTACTCAAAATGGATTATACTTACTACATCGACCAAGTGGTCAATTACAATTATTCAGCGCAAATCAAGAAGGAGAAAACTTTATTCCCGCACTTACTTTTAATCATATGTATATCGACTCAGATAGTATTTATTGGTTAGCAACCAGTGATGCAGGGCTGATACGCTGGGACAGGAAAAAAAACTTACAAACCACACAGGACCCTGTTACTAAAATCTATGATACCAACTTCGGAATGCCATCTAATATTATGCACGCCATATATGAAGATAACAATGGCTTTTTGTGGATCAGTAGCGAATACGGCCTCATCCAATTTCATAAACAAAGTGAACATTTTCAATACTTCCTGGAAGAAGAAGGCATTATGAATAACGAGTTTAATCGTTGTGCTCATTTCAGAGATCAAGACGGAAACATTTACTACGGAGGGGTAAAAGGCATAACCATTTTTCATCCAGACGATTTCACTATTGATACTACCCTATCTCCTATCTCTATCTTTTCGCTCCAAAAACTAGAGAACAAACGGTATAGTGACTACCTCAATCAATATACTTCCATCGGTAAAATCAAATTCGAAACGCCCTACGATTTATTTATCTTAAAGTTTGACAATAACAACTCAAACTTCAGAGATGCTTACCGGTACTTTTATACTTATGATGAGCAAGATTGGATTCCTACAAATTCCAATTCAATTAGTATCAACAACCTCTCCCCTGGCGACCATCGTCTGCATCTAAAAAAAGAAAATTTGGCAGGAGATATAATAGGTCAACTGTCAATACCTATCAAGGTGCCCAAGCCATTTTACCTGGCATATTGGTTTTTTTCGCTGATCATACTTTCGCTGATTGGACTTATATACTTATTATTAAAAATAAAGACCAGAAATTATCGCACCCGCCAAGCTAAATTAGAAAAACTGGTTCACGAAAGAACTCAAAAAATCGAACAGGATAAAATCCTTATTGAACATCAAGCAAAAATACTTAAACACCTACACGATAAAAAATCAACGCTATTTAAAAATATTGCCCACGAATTACGTAACCCCCTAACACTAATCTTTGGTGCAACAAAAATGCTTGAAAAAAAATTATCCCAAATAACAGACAAAAAAGGCGATAAAAAATACATCAATGCAATTACTTCTAGTGGAGACAAAATCTTATCTCTTGCTGATGAAGTTCTTTTTCTAGCAAAACTTGAAACAAATACAGAGCAGCTTCACCTCGCCCCTATTTCGTTCTTCTTACTTTTTGAAAAAATCATTAAGCACTTTAACGTCATTGCTGATTTTCAGCAAAAAGAATTAGATTTCAATTACGAATTACCTAAAGATCTTGTCCTACAACTAGATGCAGTAAAAACTGAAAAAGTAATCACCAACTTATTATCCAATGCTTTTAAATTTAGTCCAAAAGGGACAAAAATTTATCTGGATATCAGCAATCAGCAAAATCAATTAATCGTTAGTGTAAAAGATTCTGGATATGGTATCTCTGAAGAAGAATTACCTTTTATCTTCGAACCCTATTACCGCTCTGAAAGAACTACTGAAATATATGACGGTCTGGAAGGAACAGGAGGAACCGGCATCGGTTTATCCATCACCAAAAAACTTGTAGACCTTCTTGGAGGACATATTGAAGTACAAAGTGAAATTAACAAAGGAACTACCTTTACCTTCTCCTTACCGATTTCAATAGTTTCACAAGAACAACAGGCTATGATAATCCAGCCACAGGATAATGTAATTGTAGATCCTGCCTTTAGTAAGGCTTTACCCATCAAAAAAAATCATCACATTCTAATTGTAGATGATCATCCCGGAGTTATTAATTTCATTAAAGACTTATTAGAATCTAACTATATAATTAGCGTAGCTTCTAATGGTAAATCAGCGCTTGAGGTGATTGAAGAAAATAATAAGACTAAAAATATAGTACCAATTTCGCTACTGATTTGTGATATAATGATGCCAGATATGGACGGCATACAGCTAGTAGAATCATTAAAAAAACATACAAAATGGAAGCAGCTACCAGTTATTTTTCTTACCGGGTATAATGATGAGGTCACTAAAAAACGTGCGCTGAGAATTGGCATTGAAGATTATTTGATCAAACCTTTTAATCCGGACGAATTACTATCAAGAATAAGTCACCTTTTAAATACTAAAGAAAAACCCGCTTCCTCTGAAAGACTAGAAGATACTTTCGGAAATACCTCTTTTGATGCTGAGTGGATCAATCAATTTAACCAGCTTGTCCAAAACAATATTGAAAACCTTAACTTGGACGTCGACTTTCTGGCTAATGAAATGGCTATAGGAAAAAGACAATTGACCAGAAAAATAAAACAGCATACTGGTCTCACCCCAGGCAAATACGTCCAGGAGGTTCGGCTACAAAAAGCTCGATTACTCTTAGAAGATAAAACTCATTATTCGGTATCAGCCGTTGCCTATTCGGTAGGCTTTAAATCTCCAAAATATTTTTCTAAACAATTTAGAGCGCGCTTTGGAAGACTACCTTCTAGTTATTATAAATAGCTTCTGGCATCCCCGTATTCGCATATCTCATCCTTAAATTTATTTTAATCCAATGACTGAGGTTATAGGCTAAAACTCGTTTATCATCGGACACCAAAAAAGACATCCTAGGTTATAAAATCGACATTCAGCACTAAAAATGTCCTCAAAAAAGACAACAAAATAAATAACAAATATTTTAATTCTACATTACAGGTTCAATTAATACACCATCACCACCATTTAATTCAATATTCAGAATAATTAAACTGGAGGTATTAATATGAGGTATTTTAAATCTACATAATACAATCTCCACATAGTTCTAGGCATTCATTTTCACCTAGCTGTTCAATCAAATTGAATTTAACAAAAACTGTATTTCAATAAGACGATTCCCCCGACATTGGGGTTTACTCTTTTCATCTCAATAATAGATACTGCGGTACTACTATTGACAGGCTTTTATTTGTTCATCTTAAAACAAAACTTAAACGACACGACATGAAAAACTTTTATTCCAAGCTTAATGCATTATGGAAACCATTAAATAGGCGCTTAGCATTCAAGCGACCTCTTAAAGAAGTTTCCTTATTAGCTATCGCCTTCCTTTGCGTTTTCACACTTCAAGCGCAAAGCGATTGTTGTGATACAGGAGGAGACAAAGTTCAAACTTTTACTTTTGAATATACTGGACAAAATTGTGGCGCTTCAAATAATGATCAGGGAAGCCAGGGTGACAAATGGGATTGTGATGATTTTAATGGTGGCCCAGGTGGTGATAACTCTGTTTACATTATTTCTAGCAAAGAAGATGATGGCAATGGAGATGTTTACTTTGCCGGAACAGTAGGCATTGGAGAAACTTTTACTGCAAGTTCTCTATTAGAAAATGATGATGACTTCCCTTCCAGAACTTATCATTTAATTTATAGTGCTCAAGGCGGTACCTTATTACAAATAGTAGAGGTTCATGCTTCTTGTTCAGCACCAGTAGTAATCGGTGATCAATTCGGAAGTTTAATCTTAAGAAACGCTACTTTCAAAAACGGATACTCTTGCGGCCCCACCACTCCACCAACTAATAACCCCAATTGTAATTGCCAGTCAGGAATCTATACGGTAACATTTACCTATAATGGCCAATCAGGCATTGGAGGTGGACCATATGACTATCATGACAATGAGTTAGGATATTGGTCTAATTTAGTACAAGGTCAATCCTATACTTTTAATATTTCAAATACAAATCATGACCACTGGCATGAGCATAATGATCCTATTTTCTGGACTTACCAGAACGGATGGATCAATCATGGCACTATGGATTCTTCTTGTGATTCAGATGTACTTGGAAATTCTTATGGACCATTCACCATAACGGGTTGGATAGATCTTCAAGGTAACCAATGTTCATTAAATCAGGAATGTGATAATGTTACTGATGGTGGTTCAATTAGTGGAAACGAGACTGATTGTGGTCCATTCGATCCTTCAACAATCACTAATGTAGAAGATGCTAGTGGAAACTCTAATCCAGCAAACAATAACAACAACAATAACAATAATGGCAGTGGTTGTTGTAATGATACGCATAGCGATGGAGCAGGTGGACATAACCACGTAAAATCTTTGAACTTACGATATAATGGTCCTTCTGGAAATGTGAACCTGTATACTAATGATGGTTCAGGAGGAACAGGGGTAACAAATATTACTCAATTTGTAGAAAACGGAGAAACAGTAGTTTTTGAGGCAGCAGGTTCTCAAAAATACGGTTCCAACTCGGACTGGAGTTACCCTGGTGGTTCTGTCGAACTTCACACTTCTTGTTCACAAAACGATGTGGTACTCGGCGCAAACTTTGGTCCTTTTGAAATACTAGGCATCGAAACTGCCAATGGTTGTTCTGAAGGTGAGTTTGGTCCCCCACCTCCTCCGCCTTCGGAACCAATCATATATCAATGGATACAATCTACAAGTGGTTGTCCTGATAATATTAGTCAAGCAATTCCAGGTGCGAATGGAGCAAGTTATAATCCATCTTTTATTTCACAAACAACCTGGTATGTAAGGCTGGCTAAAAGAGAACTATGTGAAGAAGATGGAGTTGGAGAAGCTGAAGGATGGGTAGCTAGTAATTGTATCATGAAAACTGTTGAAGAAGACATTTGTGCTTGCTTAGGACAAAACGATACTGATAATGATGGCGTTTGTGATCCGGACGATAATTGTGTCTTTAACCCAAACCCCAATCAAGCAGATAATGACAGTGATGGCATTGGTAATTTATGTGACAACTGTCCCAACAATTTTAACCCCAACCAA
>JAHDIP010000010.1 GCA_020630735.1 Saprospiraceae bacterium
TTAATTAAGCTTTTCATTTTTCTTCTCTTTTGATGGTTTCTCCTACTAATCAATAAACCAATAATTCTACGAATTATGTATATTTGCAATCAAAAAAAATCCGATGGAAGAATGGGAATTTGAATTTGAATGGCTGCGTGTTCGGCACATCGTAAAAAAGTCCTTTGACAAAAAGGATTTACCTGACTTAAATGGTATTTTATTTTTAATCGGAATACAAGAGTTGGGCAGATGGAAAGAGCAGTTTTCGAAAGAAGAAAAACAAGATTTAATGCATATTGCCATCTGTCGCTTATTAAGTTATGATGGTCATTATAATTTTGTGGGACGAGATGCAGATGGCTGGCCGCATTATGAAGTCGCTATACCTCCTAAAACCAAAGGTGTTAAAGAACAAGAAAAATGGTTGAAAATTAAAGTGATCCAATACTTCAAAGAACTAGAAAATGAGAATGGTGGATTTAGTGAGGAAGAAGAATAGGGCTAACTTCAATAAAAATGAAAGTAAAAGTTAAAATCCACTTGGATGTGATTTTTCGTTACGTAATTAATTCCTTAAAAAAAATATAGAAATGAACCGTTTATTACTTTTGATAGCCCTTGTAGGTAGTTTAATCTTTACGAGTTGTGGTGGTGAGAAATACACTTATGCTGAAATCGAAACCGATATGGGAACGATGAAAGTTAAATTATATAACTCGACACCTCAGCACAGAGATAATTTTATCAAATTAGCAAGCGAAGGCTTTTATGACGATTTGCTATTTCACCGTGTAATAAAAGGCTTTATGGTACAAGGTGGTGATCCTGAGTCGAAAGGAGCACCTTTAAATAAAAGCCTTGGTGCAGGTGGTCCTGGTTATACTATTCCTGCTGAAATTAGTGCTATGCATATTAAAGGAGCATTGTCTGCTGCTCGACAAGGAGATGCTGTCAATCCTGAAAAGCGTTCTTCTGGATCGCAGTTTTATGTAGTACAAGGAAAACCACAGTCAAGTGCTCAATTAGACAATTTTGAGCGCCAAAAGAAAATAAAATATCCACCAGCAATTCGCAAATTGTACGAAGAGTTGGGGGGAACACCTTTTTTAGATCAAGATTATACTGTTTTTGGCGAAGTTGTTGAAGGAATGGATGTGATAGACAAGATTGCTAATGTGAAAACACAACCAGGTGATCGTCCTGTCGAAGATGTAAAAATGAAAGTTAGATTATTAAAATAGGATTGAAATATAGTTTCTTCCTTAGAATATGTTAAATAAGTGAACATGCAAAAAATGAAAAATTTAGGCTTTGTCTTTATACTAGCCTTGCTGATATCTGCTTGTGGAAAACCTATTGCAGATTTTACCTATAGTGGTGCCGATAAACCTGCTCCTGCAGAAGTTGATTTTGAGAATAAATCAAAAAAAGCCGAAAGTTACGAATGGGATTTTGGCGATGGTACAAAATCAAGTGAAGCTTCGCCAAAACATAAGTATGCTTCTTCTGGAAATTATACTGTAAAATTGACAGCGAAGAAAGGACAAAAAATGACGGAGAAAGAACGTAAAGTTTTTATCGAAGCTCCTGTCGATTGCCTAGTCGAGTTAGAAACAGACTTTGGAACGATGACAATCAAGTTATTTAATTCAACTCCAAAGCATAGAGATAACTTCATTAAATTAGTAGAAGAAGGCTTTTATGATGGCTTATTGTTTCATCGAGTGATCAATGGATTTATGGTGCAAGGTGGCGATCCGAATTCTCGTGGTGCAAAAGCAAATGCTTCTTTGGGCTCTGGCGGACCAGGTTACCAAATTGATGCGGAGTTTGAAGCAAATAATGCACACGTTAAAGGTGCCTTATCTGCTGCAAGAATGGGCGACAATGTTAATCCTGAAAAGAAATCTTCAGGGTCGCAATTTTATGTGGTACAAGGTAGAAGTGTAACAGGTGATATGCTTGACCAAATGGAGGCAAAGAAAGGTATCCGCTATACGAAAGAACAACGTGAAGCATATCTTGCAAATGGAGGAACACCATTTTTAGATGCAGAGTATACGGTCTTTGGGCAAGTAATAAAAGGTATGGATGTAATTGACAAAATTGCAAACGTCGAAACCAATCGTGCCGACCGACCAGTGAAGGATGTGAAAATGAAAATGAAAGTCGTTAAGTAAACGCATCATATGCCTAAGGAATGAGGTATAAACAAGCCAAGAATGTAAATTTATTTTTAACTCATTCCTAAGTAAGTAGGTGAAGCAATTTAATAGCAATACTAATGAATACACAAGCAACTGCTCTAGGAATAGATATTGGAGGATCTGGCATCAAAGGTGCTATTGTAGATTTGGAAAAAGGTGTACTGTTATCAGAACGTCATCGTATTCCTACTCCGAAACCCGCTACTCCTGAAGCAGTTGCTTCAGTGTTCAAACAGCTTGTAGACCATTTTAACTGGAAAGGAAATATTGGTGCTGGTTTTCCTGCCATTATCCAAAATGGAGTAGCAAAAACAGCTACGAATGTTGATGACGGATGGATTGATACAGATGCAGCGAAATTGTTTTCTGAAATTTGTGGACAAAAAGTAGTTGTCTTAAATGATGCAGATGCTGCTGGTCTTGCAGAGTACAAATTTGGTCTTGGTGGAGAAAATAAAGGAGTAACGCTTCTCCTAACCATCGGTACAGGAATTGGTTCAGCTCTGTTTATTGACAAGCATCTGGTGCCAAATACAGAATTTGGTCACGTCTTTTTTAAGAAAAAAATTGCCGAATTATCGGTGTCTGATCGAGCAAGAAAAGAACAAGAATTAAGCTACGAAAAATGGGGTAAACGATTCAATAAATACCTCTTACATATGGAACGTCTCCTTTCTCCAAATCTCATTGTATTGGGTGGTGGATGTAGTAAAAAGTTTAGCCAATATAGCCATTGCTTTACAACGAATGCCACTGTCCAACCTGCCAAATTATTGAATGAAGCGGGGATTATTGGTGCCGCTTATTATGCCAATCAGACCTAAAGAGCACTCTCTTTTTTAGAAGCGATAAATTTTTATACACTCTTTTTGTAGAACATACAATCTATTCTGTTGGATATGTATTTTGTCTTCTGTAGAGACATCAGGAGGTAAAGGTAAAGTATTAGAGAATAGAGATGTTAAGTGAAAGGTATGTACTAATCCTTCTTTTACATAAATCAACTGCCTATTTAATATCTGAAAATCAGTCAAGCCTTTTAAGTCAATTGTTTTGATATAATTTCCATAAATATCGAAAACTAAAATGCCTATGCTCGGATCATTTACATAAAGTCGGTTATCTTTTTCGAGCATAAAATTGGGCTGGATGGAGATGCCTAATTCTAAACTTAGATTATCGCCTTCTTCGAGTACTACTCCTCTCCTATTTATTTTCTTTACCTTAAATGCTAGGTCATCGTAAATCCAAATATTATTGTCATTCGACATACCGATTGCTTTTACTTCGACCACATCAAGATTGTACAAATTAAATTCACTTGTTTGGTTAAGTGTACGGTCTAGCGTAACGATAGTCAAGTATTCTGGATAGTACAATAAAATATTAAACGGGTTGGTAGCATCGATCATGCCCAAACTTCCCAGGTTATTATTGTTGAACCGAAAAATTTCTTTTCCTTCGGCATTGTATTTAACAACATCATTATCTGTCGTTCGTATATAACATTGTTGTACTTTGTCGGTACTTAAAAGGGTAGCTTTTACTGGAATTTCCTTTAGAAGGGTATAAACAGAATCAGTTTGAGCAGGAAGAAAGCTATAATAGAACAAGCATAGGGCAATTACCAAGATTGTTCGATTATTTTTTGTAAACAGTGCCTTCTTCATTTTCAAAAAATTCAATTGTTAAATCGTTGCCATCAAAAACAGCATAAGAGTTGAAGTTCATCCACTCTCCTAGGTTAATATAACGACTGGTTTGGTTTTTTAGCGTGTAGTCGATTGGTAAATGTCGGTGCCCAAAGATAAAAAAGTCAGCAGCAAGGGTATCTAATTTTTTATTGGCATAGATCAATAGCCACTCTTTGTCCTCACCGAGGAAGGTAGATTCATCGCCATTAGACTCTCGACTTCTACCCGACCAAAAGTTAGCCAAGCCAATGCCAAAGTTAGGATGTATCCGAGCAAATAACCATTGACATATCGGATTAGCAAAAACTTTTTTGATGAATTTATAACCATAATCACCAGGTCCTAAACCATCACCATGACCGATAAAAAATGTTTTACCTTTTATGGTTTTAACGATAGGTTCTCGATAAATCGGAATGCCAAATTCATCTTCAAAATACTTGAACATCCACATATCATGATTGCCAATGAAAAAGTAAATCGGAATACCGAAGTCACGCAATTCTGCTAATTTGCCAAAAAGGCGAATATAGCCTTTGGGTACAACGTAGCTGTATTCAAACCAAAAATCAAAGACATCGCCAACTAAATAGATTTCTTCAGCGTCTTCTTTTATTTGGTCTAACCAACGGACGATTTGACGTTCACGTTCAGCACTAGTATATTTAGCATTTACACCTAAGTGGAAGTCGGAGGCAAAGTAGATTTTTTTCTTCAAATTATTAGAATAAAGACTATTGTGGACGTTCCATAACAGAACCACATTTTTTACAAGTTCTAAGATCTGTTGAATCCATAAAATTATTCATCACTATTGGCAATTGATTGACAATGTCTTTCATCTCAAAACTATCTTCATGCAATTTGTGATTACAGTTTTCACAGAACCACATTAACTTATCTTCCTCATTACCTCTGCGGTAACGTTCGATCACAAGTCCAACTGTATTAGCAGGACGTTGTGGTGAATGAGGGATACGAGGAGGCAACAGAAACATTTCACCTTCTTTTATCTGAATGTCTTCAGGAGTGCCATCTTCGTTGATAATTTTGAGTGTAATATCTCCTTCTATTTGATAAAACAATTCTTCACCATCTTCGTAGTGATAATCTTTTCTACCATTAGGACCACCAACGATCATTACGATATAATCTTCATTTTCAAAATAGACTTGTTTGTTGCCAATCGGCGGCTTTAGAAGGTGACGGTGTTCGTCCACCCATTTTTGAAGATTAAATGGTTTTGCTATAGACATATCCTAATAATTTTTTTTGCTAATAAATAATGCTAAATTTAACACAAAATTTTGATACAAAACACGATATAGATATGAATTTAAGCTTAAAAGGAAAAAATGCTCTTATCTGTGGAGGTAGTAGAGGAATAGGAAAAGCAACAGCAGTAGCTATTGCAAATCTAGGCGCTAATGTTACGCTTGTATCTAGAAGTCCAGAACTAATGTCTGACATTGTGCATGAGTTAGACGATTCGCAGGATCAACATCATGATTTTTTAATGGCTGACTTTAGAAATAGTGCAGACCTTAAACGGAAAATTCATACTCTAGTTGTACGGAAACCAATACATGTTTTAGTCAACAATACTGGTGGACCAAAAGGAGGAGCGATAGTAGAGGCTAATGTTGAGGAATTTACAGATGCTTTTCACAATCATTTAGTTTGCAATCATATCTTAGTACAGTCTGTAATGAAAGGAATGAAGAAAGCAGGGTTTGGCAGAATAATAAATATCATTTCTACTTCTGTAAAACAACCATTGAATAATTTGGGTGTGTCAAACACAACCCGTGGGGCTGTTGCAAGTTGGTCAAAAACAATTGCAAATGAACTAGGACCATTTGGTATCACTGTTAATAATGTATTACCAGGCAAAACCAATACTGGGCGTTTAAAAGAAATTATTACAACACAGGCAACAAAAACAGATACATCAGCCGAAGATGTCGAAGAAGCAATGAAGAAAGAAATTCCTGTTGGTCGCTTTGCAGAGCCTCATGAAATTGCTGCGGCCATAGCTTTTTTAGCCACACCAGCAGCAGCTTACATTAATGGCATTAGTTTGCCAGTAGATGGTGGCTTGATTAAAAGTTTGTAAGCATTAGACTATAAGTCTATTCCTTAATTTATAGCATCTAATAGTTTTTTTGCTTTTGTCTGTTGCGGAAAAGCTTCTTTAATAATATTTTCTAAGTTGCTTTTAGCAGCGGATAAATTATTGTTTTGTATATATGCTAAGGCTTGATACCATAGTGCTTTTTCTTCATCTCCGTTATTATCTATTACACGTTGGAATTTTTCAATAGCTTTCTCAAACTCTTTTAGCTCAATGTAATTTTGTCCTTCGAGTAAACGTACCGTATTATACTTAGGGTATGTTTCAGGAATTTTGGATAATGTCAAAAGTGATTCTACATAATTTCCAGACAAGAATTCTGTATCACCTTTTTTTAATAGAGCATAAAACGCTTCTTGATCATTTGCCCCTTTCAATGTAATTATTGTGCTCGTTTTGGTGTCTTGCCAATACTGTTGAGCGAGTTGCTGCGAAGTTTGGCTAGGTTGTTTTAATAAAAATAAAGCTGCTACTAATAAGGCAACAGATGCCGCAATACCGATTAGGTATTTTTGATAATTTAGACGGACGATTTTTGATTCCTTATTAGGCTTTTTATCATTTAAAAATTTTTCTTTGTTTTTATTCGGGCTGCCTGCATCATACAGTTCTTCTACTACTTTATGAGCATACTCATATTGGTTTAGTTTTTGGCGAAAGCCAGCTTCATTTTTTAACCGTTGATTAAAAGTCGCTAGTTCGGTTTCAGTGAGATCGAAATCTAAATAGCGTTCAATGAGTTCAATATCTTTTGTGGATTTTTCTTGCATGATTTTTTGTTTTGTGTAGGGAACTATTTGATATAAAATCTATTAACCATTGCTAAGGTCTAATTGGAGGGTTTATTTAACTCAACAAAGAATTTACGTTTTAGTTCTTTTTTGCAATTGTATTTTGCTTGTACAATACCTTGATAGTTTTTGTATCCTAATTCTTCCCAAATATTTTTTAGTTTTTCGCCATTAATTAAATAAGTATAAAGTGTTTTACATTTTTGACAAAGATTAGCAATTGCATTTCTTAAAGAAGTATGCTTCACTTCATCCGTTATTAATTCTTCCCATAAATCTTCATCACTCTTATGCTCTCCTTCACTTATGTCTCTATCAAATTCTTCTTTGTAGTCAACTCGTTCATTTTTTCTTTTTCGCTGCATATTATGAAACGCATTAATACACATCCGATAAATGTATCCTTCGATATTTTGAGATGGCAACTCTTGTTTCCCTTCTACAAAACGTTCCCAAAACTTTAAGAGTACTTGTGCAAAAACTTCATCTGCATCAAATTGAGACTTTGTTAATTGAAGCAGTTTAGGTTGACACTTTTGCTTCACCTGCGCAAAGAAATGATTGAAATCTTTGCTATTGCCATTTTGAGCCGCCTCAAATACATGTGAAAAGTTTGTATGATTCATAGTAGTTAGTTTCAGCTAAAAGCGGAGAAATAAAAAATTATGTTTTTATTCCGTCTGTCAAAAATAGAGCCTTCCATTTAAGAGACACAAAATATTGAAAAAATAAAACTAGTTGAATGCGAATAAAAAAATACATGATTTTTTCTGTCTCCTAAGATACTAAAATTCAGCTTCTTGTAAGAAAGTTAAATCGAAAAAATAAAATTTATGCTTTATCTTTTTTTAGTGCTGTGTCTTTTATGTAAACCTTATTGATGCATCGATAAAACTATGATAGACTTTTGATAAATAAAAGTATTCATCAAAATAATAAATCAAAAAGCGTAAGCCGAAAAGCTAAAAGAGTAGGCATTAAAAATTTAAAACTAAAACAAAAATGAAAGTACGATTATTATCAATTATGCTGCTTTTAACAGCATTTGTAACACAAATAAATGCACAAACTACAATAGAACGAACGAGTTGTAGCTCGCTAAAAGTAGAATTTTTATCAACATCATATTGTGTAAACTGCTTTGATTGTAGTTCTGTATTTGCACCTATTTCTCTTGTACCAGAAATTGAACTATTTAGAAATGGAAATTTTTATCAAAGAAAAACGGGAACAACAGCAAGCTTCAGTAGTTTGCCAAGTGGGAGTTATACCGCAAGGGCTCGTTATCCTATAGCCAATACTCCTTTAACACAATGTGTTAGAGTTGATCTTGCAGTAATGGGACTAATAGGAACAATGGTAAGTGGAAGTTATACAGAACCAGTTGTTATAGGTCCTCCTGTAGTAGATGCATTTCTTATAGACTTTGATGGAGAACATTATAATAATGTCTTTTGTTCGGGCTATATAAGTGATGATATTTATTTGGTGGGTAATAATACAACAGGAGAAGATCGCTATTTTATAAGTATTACTGGCGATTATGGTACGCATACAGCTTGGAATGGAAAATGGTTTCAAGGAGAGATAGGAGTAGTAGAGTTAAGGAATGAAGTATGGAGAGTAAATCATCCGAGTTGGAACTTTTGGCCAGGTGAATATACTGTTTATATTTATGCAAGACAAAATGGTTGTTCTTTTTGGGATGATCAAGAAATTACTTTTACTGTAGTAAATGATGGAAGTTGTAGACTAGCAAATGAAGAAGAAAAAGTAGACGTGATAGTGTCTCCCAATCCTACTTCAGAAGAGATTCGTTTAAATAACTTGAGCGTTTCTTTTGATGAAAATATTCCATATACAATTCATGACCTTTCGGGTAAACAAGTAC
Source organism: Saprospiraceae bacterium (assembly GCA_020630735.1). Taxonomy (GTDB): domain Bacteria; phylum Bacteroidota; class Bacteroidia; order Chitinophagales; family Saprospiraceae; genus JAHDIP01. Next base: position 8,700 of record JAHDIP010000010.1, read on the forward strand.
TTAGTGGTTCATTATTATCTCCTACTGAACCTATTCAGGTAAGCGATTTACCAAACGGAATGTACTTTGTAAAAGTAGCAACGGAAGACAAATTGATTACGAAGAAGTTTATGGTTACAAAATAGACTATTGATGTCCAATAATTTCGAAGTTAAAAGATGTAAATTCAAACAACTTCTAACTTCGGAATTCTTTTAAATGTTATCTTTATGAAAAGGATACTTCTTTTTTGGTTTCTTTTATTATCGACCCTTTTAGGTAAAAGCCAACCCTGTGGTTTTGATTTAATACAAACAGATCGTCATTTTTATTCAACTATAGAACAGAATGAAAATGTCGTAAAAGAATGGAAACAGAATAATTCTTTACACTTGCAAAGCAGAAGTGCTATCGTCATTCCAGTCGTATTTCACATTGTGTGGCACGAAGAAGAAGAAAACATTACAGATCAACAAATTCAGTCGCAAATAGATATTCTTAATAGAGATTATAATCTTGATAACATAGAGTTGTCCTCTATCGCTGATGAGTATGCAGAAATGGCTGCTACTATAAATATATCTTTTTGTATAGCTAGTAAATTTGATGGTACGAATATCGTAAAAGGAATTAGTCGAAAGCATATAGATCGAGAGTCCATAGGGGCATTTAATAATTTATATGTTTCAGATAGAGGCGGAGACGATGCTTGGGATACCCAAAAATATCTGAATATATGGGTTTGTAAATTGCCAAGCGGATTATTAGGATTTGCTACAATGCCCAATTCTGTTGAGCCTTACAAAGATGGAATTGTAATGGACTACAGAAATATAGGAAGTATAGGGACTGCAACCGAAAACGCTCCTTATCACTTAGGGCGTACATTGACACATGAAGTAGGACACTACTTAAATTTATTGCATCCTTGGGGAAAACAGGAAGGAGAATGTGAAGAAGATGATCTTGTTGAGGATACGCCAGCTCAAGCTTTTGCTAACCTAGGTTGTAATAGAAATACAGATTCTTGTAATTCGAGTGATAATCATTTGAACTTTATGGGATATGCTGATGACGCATGTATGGCTCTTTTTACAGAAGGTCAGAAGGCTAGAATGATAGAATGTTTACTTGCATTGAGACCCCAATTGAGATCAAGTGAAAACTGTAGTAACTGTATTCATCAGCCTGATCTAGAATACTCAAAAGTATCTGTTTTTCCTAATCCGGCAAAAACATCGTTTTCTGTTTTTATAGAAAATGAACTAGAAAATGATCCCTTATTCCAAATAGAATTATATGATCCGTTAGGAAAAAAAATAATAGAAAAACAAGAGATTAAGACGAATTCTTTTCATACTTTTGATTTTCCACAGCATATACCTTCTGGTATTTATTTTTTGTTAGTTAAAAGCAAAGACGTAAGCATTATAAAAAAAATCACAAAAACCTAAATCTTCGAATAAGTAAGTGCTTGGTCAAAAAAGTAACTTATTTCTGTCCAAGCACTTACTTAAATATACTTTAGGAGAAAATTAACTAGAAGAAAAGTATGTTTTTATAGCGGATTAAACGACTTTTTTATAAATAAGTAACGAATAAAAAATAAGTCTGCCATTTGGAGATAGAGATTTTGTCGAAAGCCAAGGCAAAAAACGTAGACGATGCAGGGCATCGACGAGGCTTTTTAACGCAAGCTTACGATAAAAGATTATCGGTGAAATGATGGAGTTATTCTTTAGTCGTTACTAAAATGAGAAAAGTGTTTTATGTTTTTTAAATCAAGTGTCTTCTAAGTAATACCCATTTATTCGTCAAGAAAATTTAGAAGATAGGTAGTTTTCAGTCGCATCAAAATAATATTAAAATTAGTTAGGAATGGTAGATAGCATAGTTGTCTAGCAAAGCTTTCCTATTTACAAAAAGAGTCTTTGTAAAAGACTTTTATAGAAATAAACCATAAATATTTTAGAAACTAAATACAATTTAATTATGAAACGATTTACTTTTTTATTCGCAATGCTATTTTTTGCATCGTTTACAATAAACGCTCAGACAACTTACGGAACTGGCGCAGGTACTCAAGGAGGATGGAGTGGTACGTATTTTGGCTATGAAGCAGGAAGCGTTAACACTGGTATTAGTAATGTTTTTATTGGTGGTAAAGCAGGTAGAGATAATACAACAGGACAATGGAATACCTTTTTAGGAGGTCTTGCTGGATTACTAAATACTACAGGAGAATTTAATACTTTTCTTGGTAGTAATGCTGGTAGAAATACTACTGAAGGGAGCCATAATTCTATGATAGGTGTTAATGCAGGGTTGAACAATAAAACAGGGGGACACAATGTACTTATAGGTGTCAATGCTGGTCGACTGAATACTGACGGAAGTAGAAATTTAGCAATAGGTACAAACACTGGTTATAGTAATACTTTGGGTAATGATAATATCTTTTTAGGGTACAATTCAGGTCGACTGAACGACAAAGGGAATAATAATACCTTCTTAGGAGTCAATGCTGGTTATTCTAATAAAGAAGGAGATTACAATACCTATCTTGGTTCTTTTGCAGGCTATGATGCAGTAGGAGGTAATAATGTATTTATTGGTTCTTATGCAGGGAGATATGAGTCAGGTAGCAATAAATTGTATATCGATAATAGTAGTACATCTTCACCTCTCTTATATGGTGATTTTAATACCAACCAATTAGCAGTAAATGGTCAATTAAAAATTGGTGATGTAACGTACAATAGTAATTATAAACTCTTTGTGGAGAAAGGTATCCTTACCGAAAAATTGAAAGTTGCTACTAGTGGAACTACTAACTGGGCAGACTATGTTTTCGAAGAAGATTACGATCTAAATAGTCTAGAAGAAGTTGAAGCTCATATCAAAGAAAAGAAACACTTACCTAATGTACCATCAGCAGCAGAAGTGAATGAAGAAGGTGTGGATATGGTAGAAATGGATGCTACACTATTGCGCCAAATTGAGGAGCTTTGGTTACATATGATTGACTTGAAGAAAGAGAATGAAGAATTGAAGAAGGAAATTGAAAAAATGAAAAACTAAAGCAATAACAGTATGAAAATTAAAATATATCATAGCATACTATTTCTATTCATCTTTACTGCAGTAAACCTTTTCGGACAAGATGGAGGTCCTTTAAAAGTGGGAGAAGAGATACTCATAAAGTATGAATCTCCACATCCTTATAAAAGTGGCGATGATGATAAAAATGAAATAGTATGGCAGCAAGAAATAACCCATAAGAATGCATCCTATATTGCTATTCATTTTAGCAAAGTAGCGCTTTCGGAAGGCGATTTTATATTACTTAGGTCTCCCGATAATTCTAGATCATGGAAATATTCTGATTCTGATAAAAAAGAATTTTGGAGTATTCCTATACATGGCGAAAAAGCGATAATAGAAATTCATAGTACAAATAAAGTAGGAAGTTTTGGATACACTATTGATAAAATTGCACGAGGATACACTCAAAAAGAAATGGAATTAGAAACAGAAGCAGCTATTTGTGGAGAAGATGATTCTGAAAATGCAGTTTGCTATATCAATTCAGAACCTGAACCTTATTACAGATCAAGAGCCGTTGCTCGATTACTTATAAACGGTGTAGGCGCTTGTACTGGATGGTTAATCGGAAGTGATGGTCATATAATGACAAACAATCACTGTGTAGGCAGTCAAAATAGTGCAAGTAATGTAACAGTAGAATTTATGGCTGAAGGTAGCGAGTGTGACTCTCCATGCCAAACGTGGTTTGGCTGTCCAGGAACTATAGAAGCAACTTCTACAACATTAATTCAGACAGATGGGTTTTTAGATTATTCATTATTGCAGCTACCTACTAACGTTTCAGATACCTATGGGTTTTTACAAGTAAGAGAGACAGGTCCTATTCTCAATGAACGCATTTATATACCACAGCATCCGCAAGCTTGGGGGAAAAGAGTTGCCTTATATTCAGATAGTGATCCAGATGGTTTTCCAGTTATTACCACTTTATCAGCGCCTCGTTGTACAGGGGCAGGAATTGGAGATATAGGCTACTTGGCAGATACACGACAAGGATCTTCTGGCTCTCCTGTAATTAGCTATAATGACAATTGTGTTGTAGCGCTTCACCATTGTGCCAATTGTCCAAATAGAGGTGTTTCTTTGGGAGAAATAATAAATGATTTAGGAGATAATGTGCCTACAGATGCGATAAGAACTTCTTGCGAAGATCAGTTAACTCTTTCATCAACTTATTCTGATGAAGTAGATTATGAAGAAGCAAACGATTGGATTCAATCTACTGCTACCATTAATGATGGATCATACATTATTTACGATGCAGGAAATTCCATATGTTTGAATCCTGATTTTAATGTAGAGAATGGCTCAGTGTTTTTAGCACACATAGATGGTTGTCATTATTATTCTCCCGAAAACGCACCACCTATTCAAGAAAAAAATCTAAAACATTTAGAAGAACAAATAATAGAAACAAAAGGAGAGCTAGTAGCAATTAGAAACTACCCAAATCCTTTTTCGAAACGAACTACATTTGAATTTGAATTACAAGAACAAAACAAAGTACGATTGGCAATATATGATGTGACAGGAAAGTCAATCGCAATATTGATTGACAATAAAGCTATGGAAAAAGGTTTTCATACAATCGACTTTGATGCTGAACATATTCCTGATGGAATATACTTTTACCAATTATCAACAGAACAAGAAAGCATTACCCAAAAGATGGTTCTGAAACGATAATATAAAAAAAAATACAGCCTTCCAGGTCGACCAGGACTTGGAAGGCATTCGTATTAGATCTATGGTAAGATAGATTCTTATACTAAATTTAAAATTAGCGTAAAAATCTAAAAAAATGAAGAAAATAAATATATTTTACATTTTGTTAACTATTGCGTTTTTTACTAATGCAATGGTTACAAAAGCTCAGGTGGCGGGTATAACACAACTATCACTCGTTAGCTATGATAGTGCTACCCCGACCCCCAATATAATAGATACAGATGTGATTGGAGATGGCTCAACTCCTATCCAGAGTTATGAATATTATGCAGACCCTCTTGTCATAGAAAGTAATGGGATAATGAAAACAGATATTTTTTATGAAGCCCCATCACCTGGCCAAACGGTTTACTTAAGAATATGGTTAGATGCCAATGGTAATGGTGTATTTGAAGCAAGTGAAATACTGATATCTACTAGCAGTTCTACTGGCGTTTTTTTCCCATCACCCAATATACCTGTTTTAGCACCTGATGTTGAATTAATGACAATGCAGTTTATAATGTATGATGATAGTAATTACACTAATGAGATTTCTAATATCCTGTTGAGTGTAGTAGAGTTTGGCGATCCACCTCCTTTAATTATACATACGAGTGGTAAAGAAGGTATAGTTACATTTGAAGAAGAGGAAGAGTATCTTTATTGTCTACCAATTGATGATCGAATAGTTTTTCTTGTTAAATATGAATTTTTAGGAAATTATAATATTGAAAGAATAGAACTAAACGGTAATGAAGTAGAAGTAGATGACTATACAAGAATTTCTATTGCAGTTGGAGAAAATGAACATCCTCGAGATAGATTTATAATTGATATTGATCCGTCTCAACTTAGTAATATAAATAGATTAGATTGCATAGCTTCTAATGGCGGAACAGAACATTATAAAGGGATTTATTTTACTCTAGGTTGTTGTCCTACAAATACGGCAACATATAATGAATATAATCCACCATTTTATCATACTGGTGCTTCAGATAGAATAAGCTTAGGAACTCCTCTAGGAGCTCCAGAAGATGGAGGTCTGTTACAAATACAAACAAATGAAGAATATTCTTTCCAAGCAGTAAATGAAATTGAGTTTCATCCTGGGGTTGAAATAGAGGGCGATGAAATGGAAGATGATGGTTTCCTTTTTGCTTATATTCATCCTTGTGTTGATGTTCAGGGAAATAACTCTCGGGTACAGGATACAAATGATCAAAAAACTTTTGATCATTTATCTAGTCTGTATAAAGTATCGCCAAATCCTTTTTCAGATCAAGTTACCATTAGTTACTCTTTATTAGAAAAAGATGTAGTTAACTTGAATTTATATAATGTCAATGGACAGATGATTAAACAATTAGTGGTCGACAAATATCAAGTTGATTTCAATGAAGTTCAATTAGATACCTCTACCTTGCCACAAGGAACGTATTTCATGAAGCTTCAATTAGGACAATCTATTTATACCAAAAAAATAGTTAAATTGTAATTGTTTGCATTAATCTCAGTACATTGTGATTCACAATGTACTGAGATTAATGCATGTTTAAAACTATAACAAAACAAGCTATATTTTTTTCCTCATTCGTCCTGTTTTTAACGATGTTTTATTCTGAAAAAAACTATGCTCAGAATATAGGGGATACTCTTGTTATCTTACAATATGATTCTTTAGGAAAACTTCATTTTCAAAAGAATGAATTAGATAGTTGTATCTTCTACAATCAACAACTATTAAACATCTTTACAAAAAAAGAGGACTGGGAAAATGTAATCAAGAATGTTAACATGATTGCTTATTGTCATTATGCAAAAGAAGATATTGACAAAATGGGAGAATGTTTACTAAGCCAAGAAAAGGTTATAGATAAAATATTAGCATTAAAAGGGAGTTATTCTTCCTTGCTAATGAAGTACTGGAACCTTCTAGCGACATACTATTTTAAAACAGGTAATCTTAGTCAAAAAATAAACTATAATAAAAAAGCACTCGGAGTTTTAGAAAATAAAGCACAACCAGATTCGATTAAATTAGCCGTTTTATATCAAAATCTAGCTATAGATTATCAAGCATTAAAAGATCATAAAACAGCTTTAGATTATTCTTTGAAAGGACTCTACATTTATCGTCCCCGAGGAGATCGAAAAGAAACTGAATTAGATTCACTGGCTTTTATCAATACGATAGCTACGCAATATGCAGAATTAAAAGATATAGAAAAGGCAAACTATTATTTTAAAGAAGCTTTAAGGTTTCTTAGAAAAAACAGCGCTTTTGGATCTATTCAAAAAATAGAATTAACAGCTTTTTTGAATCTGAAAAAATACTTTCCTGAATCAGAGTTAGATTTATTAATAAGTGAATACCTCAATCCTTTTCAAAAATCTATTTTTTTAAAACGAACAAGCGATTACTATCTTACTAGGGGAGATACCACAGAAGCATTACAATTGCTTAATCAATCACTAAAACTTTGTAAAGATAGTTTAGGGCTAAAAAGTAGAGGTACAAGTAGTCTTTACCTTGCACTTGGTGATTTTTATAAGATTAAAAAACCTGATCAGGCATTATCATATTACCAAAGAGCCTTAACTTCGATCGTTTGGGATTTTAATGATAGTATAGATGTCTCAAAAAATCCAACGATTAACCAAGTTACGTATTCCAAAATAGATTTGTTTGAAATATTAAAAGCTAAGGCAGAAACATTAAAACAATTAGGTCGGTTTGATATAGCTTTAAAAACTTATGAACGTTCGATCGAAACAATGGAAGATATTCGGCAAAATTATATTGCCGAAAGTTCAAAACTAATGCTACAAGAAAAAGGCTTAGAATTATTTGAAGATGCAATTGAGGTCGCTATACAATTAGGAGAAAATGAAAAAGCTTTGGTCTTCTCTGAACAAAGTAAAGTAGCGTTGCTACAAGAAGTTGTTCAAGATAGCAAAGCCAAAATGTTTGCTTCTATACCTGAGGTTTTTCTAGAAAAAGAAAAACAACTAAAAGAAGAACGAGGAGTTTTAGAACGACAACTATATGCCGCTCAAGAGAAAAACGATACTTCAGAAGTCCTTCAGTTAAATAACGAATTATTTACGCTTAGTAGAACATACACGATTTTTAAAGAAAATTTACTAAACGATTTTCCTGAATATCATAACTTGAAATATCAGGAAGAACAGGTCAGTTTAATTAAACTTCAAGAAAAACTAAAAGAGAATCAAAGTATCATCGAGTACTTTTATGGCGAAAAACAGATGTATACGTTTGTCATTCGGAATGACCGCTTAGAGGTGTTAGCAGTTCCAACTGATGGAAAACTGATGCAGGATATCAAATCCTTTAGAAACTTGGTTAGAGAAATATCAACAGATATTACCTACTATAAAAGTTTTACGAATACACTTTATGGATTATATACAAAATTGCTTGAACCCACTTTACCTTTCCTAGATGGTGTAGAAGAAATAACAATTATTCCAGATGGGGCAATCTCCTATATTCCTTTTCAAGCATTAATAAAATATCCAGTTGCAGGGACAATTAAAAAAAATCGTTACGATACACTACATTATTTGGTAAATGATTACTGTTTTGATTATGTATACTCCTCAACCTTATCTACGACTTTTGAGGAATTGAAAGTAGATCATCATCGTTCAAATTTTGGCGGCTTTGCTCCTGTTTTTGATGCCTCTAGAAGTAATGAAAAACTAGAGGAACTCAAATATAGTTTAAAAGAAGTTACAATTATTGATTCTATATTAGGAGGACAATCCTATTTGAAAGAAGCAGCTACCCGAAGCAACTTTAAGAAAGATATCAACCAACATAAAATTATCCACCTGTCCACACATACGTCTATAGACGATCAAAATCCAATGAATAGCGAAATTCATTTTATTGATAGTTCATTGACGATTAGTGAAATTTATGGCTTACCGATACAAGCACGTTTAACAGTATTGAGTGCTTGCGAAACAGGTGTCGGCGAACTAAAAAGAGGAGAAGGTATTATGAGTTTAGCGAGAGCCTTTACCTATGCTGGTTGTCCAAGTATCTTTACCAGTCTTTGGAGTGTGAGCGATGAAGAAACGGCTGGTTTGATGATCAATTTTTATGAAAATTTACATCAAGGAAAAGAGCAACACAGAGCCTTACACACGGCACAACAAAATTATTTAAGCAACATCCAATTTTCGGAAAAAGCGCATCCTTTTTATTGGTCAGGATTTATTCATATAGGACAACAAGATGCCCTCTTTAATAATATATCATCGAACAATTGGTATTGGATTGGATTTATAGGAATATTATTACTAGTTGGTTTATCTTTTTGGAAAAAAAAAGCCGCTTTAAACTAAAGCGGCTTCTCTAAGAGTCGTAAGTATCTAGACTTAAATAGTCGTTATTTTTGATGTGACTATATTTTCATTGTGCAAGGCAAAAATTCTTTGCATAGCCTAGCTCTGGAAATAATTTTTAACGCAGTAAAATGGAAAAAGAGTCCATCATAAAATGCGTCGAATATTTAGTGCTAGTTACTTGTATATTTAACTATATGGATTAGTCGTTGTTGTGCAATCGTTTTTAGTGCTTACGAACTTTTCTATTATTTGCAGCTCTAAAAATAGTATGATTAGCTTTTTGTTGCTTTTTGCGAATCACTAATCGTTCTTTAGGCGTTACTACACCATCAGCTTTTGCTCGTTTCTTAGCAACCGTTATTGTTCTCTTATCTTTTTTAATTTTAACCGCTTCGGCTTTTGTGATGGTACCTTTCTTTATTCCGTTTTGTACATATTTCTTTTTCTTAATCTTAACTGGAGCAGGCTGCGCTATTTGAGCTTGCATTGTAAATGTAATTGCGAATAAAAAGAAGCCTAACATTAATATCTTGTTTCTCATGACGATTATAATTTTAGTTTGAAAATAATTGGTTTTGCTATTTAGACGAGCTAAAATTAGGGAGGTTTAAAAATGCTTTCTTTTTTAAAACTTGTTTAACAAAAAGTACGTATACCCGTTAAAGGAATCTTAATTTTGAGCATATATACAGGAAATTTAACAGCTATAACCAACTATTTTATGATGTAAAAAAAATAGTTGAGGTAAATTCCCTTTGCAAAACATTGCTAAGTGTATAGTCAAAATTAAAATTAGAAGCTCAATCATAACACTCGCTGTTTCACCATAGATCATATAGATTTGAGCAAATTTTTATTTTCATTATAATTTTCACTTTAATTTATCCAAACACTTACCTTTGTCGTATGATAAGATTAGAACACATCGGTATAGCAGTAAAAGACCTTAAATCTGCAAATACCTTATATAAACAGCTTTTAGGAAAAAGACACTATAAAACAGAAGAAGTAGCTTCTGAGCATGTTATTACTTCTTTTTTCAAAACGGGACAATCAAAAATAGAATTATTAGAAGCTACAAGTCCTGAAAGTGCCATTGCAAGATTTATAGAAAAACGAGGTGAGGGTATCCATCACATTGCTTTCGAAGTAGAAGACATCGAAGTAGAAATGGAACGACTTAAGGAAGAAGGTTTTAGACTACTCAACGAAAAACCAAAACGAGGTGCAGATAATAAACTCGTTTGCTTTGTGCATCCAAAATCTGCCAATGGTGTGCTTGTAGAACTTTGCCAATCAATAAAGGAATAAAGATGTAGAGGGCTTTGAATTATTGCAAAAGAATAATCTGAATAAAAAATCAAATCGCTAGTCGAAGTTTTTAACTTCGACTTAATATTTGCGCCGTTTTTAACGGCATCTTTTGCAAGATGCACAACTCTAGATAAGCTGCTAAAATTATCAATGACCAAAAAACATTTTGGCTTCAAGATAATTCGAAATGATAACCATCATATGGACCCAATATATTATGTCATCGCTATTGTAGGAGCAGCTTTCGCTGGAGCAATCAACACCTTTGCAGGAAATGGTTCAGCGATTACCTTGACGATTCTTACGGAGATATTGCAGCTTCCTCCTAATATGGCAAATGGGACAAATCGGGTTGGTATTTTTTCTCAATGCACTGCTGGAAGTTACGTTTTTTATAAAAACGGAAAGCTTGATGTTCGAGGTAGTTTAGCGTATATCATCCCAACCATTATTGGTGCTATACTAGGAGTTTTAGTCGCTGTTCAAGTGAGCAATGAGCAATTCAAGTCAGTATTTAGTTTTTTGATGGTAGGAATGCTTTTTGTTATTTTGGTCAAGCCCAAACGTTGGCTCAAGCCTGCTAAAGAAAAACGACAAACAAATCTAATGCTTATTATTCCTGCTTTTTTAGCCTTAGGATTTTATGGCGGGTTCATCCAAATGGGAATGGGCGTTTTTTTCTTAGCAGCAATGGTACTAGGAGCAAAATACAATATTACAGAAAGTAATGCAGTCAAAACTTTTGTAGTTGGTGTCTATACGATATTAGTCATTGCGATCTTTCAGTGGAAAGGATTGATTGATTGGAAAATGGGCTTAATCATGGCGTTTGGTCAGACTATAGGAGGATGGCTTGCGGCTACTTATGCTTCCAAATATCCGAAAGCAGATTTGTGGGCCTATCGTTTATTGGTAGTCGTAGTTATTTTTGCAGTAGTCAAGTTGTTTGGATTACATAAGTTTATCTTTGGATTATTCTAAATAAAAAAGCTGCCAAAAGACAGCTCATAGTTTTCATAGCTTTTTTTAAGAAAAAAAGGGGAGGGAACAATTCGTTAAAAGTTCCCTTCCGACCTACTAGTGTGTATAGGAGTAAAATTTTTATAATTGGAAATTATTAATCAGTAGGAGTGGAGTATTTTGAAATCCCTAAAACTTAAGTCAAAGATAAGTCAGTACGATTGTTGCTTAAAATTGCTTTATGCCATGCCTATAAAATTATAGTATAATAAAGGGAAAAGAGAAGCAATAAGGGATGAAACATTAAATCAAGATTAAAATAAGATCGGTAAATGTTTTGTTGAATTATATTTTAATTCATAACCGCTGTTTTAATTTATTTTTACTGAAATATGCTTCATTTTGAGCAAAAAACGAAAATTTTAAATTGTTCGCTGGAAAATGGTTTTATAACCCATTACATACCAGTTCTTTATGTTGTTGTTAGAGTGACTTTTATTTGGAAATAGCCCCTTTTTGTCATTGCTAAGCGTCATAAAAAGCAGCATCTTTGTATTATACAATTCCCCAAATAATCTACACTTCAATCGTTAGTCCGTCATTTTGAATACATCATATTATGGTTCATTGACAATTTTTGCAAAAAAAAAGAAAAACCCAAGCCAAAAGATAAAATCGCTGGTCATTGGCTTAAGCTTGTGTCTGTGACACAAAGAGTGCTGATTTAAACTATGACCCAATATTTGCGCTGTTTTTAACGGCATCTTTTGCAAGCGTACTAAACGCTAGAAAGGTAGTTGCTCTATCTATACCTACTGGTATTCAGTTTAAGAATCATCATTCGTAGCTATCCTTTGATTCTCAGTAGCTTTAATCGATTGATAATCCCAAAACCACTTTGGTTTCAGTATAAAATGCAAAAATTGTCAAAGAGCCTTATTTTAATACTATAGAAAAATGAACAAACTTTTAACTCTACTATTTTGCCTATTCAATACTTTACTAATAGCCCAAGTCAACTATACTGCCAATGACCAGCTCAATCCATATAATGGTGTCTTTAGAGCAGGCGTAAATCCTGGTTATTATGGTTCAAATTGGGATGATTTTTATTTGACCGATATTGCAGCAGGTAATGCCGCCGCAGGAACACTAGGCTCAGGTATTCGTGCATTTCGAACAACATTACCAGAGTCGATAGCCTTGCAATATGAATACAAAATTTGGACGCCTATCTACAATTATTACCGATCATTAGGTTTAGAAGATAATACCTTAGTGGTAGGTTTTGCCCATCCTGATCACAAAGACCCTGTCCAATATTGCTCTGGGATACAAACCGACATGTTTGCTAATTTGTACGAACCAATTTGGGACGGTGGTTTGAATGGAACGCCTGTTAACGACGAAAATTATTTTGCTCGTTATGTGTATGATTTGGTAAATGCTGTAGGTGACAATGTGAAATTTTGGGAAATTTGGAACGAACCTGGTTTCGATTATTCTGGTGTGAAAGGTTGGCTAAGTCCAGGTCAACCAGGTAACTGGTGGGAAAATAATCCTGACCCTTGTGATTACAAATTGCGTGCACCCATTTTCCATTTTATCCGAACAATGCGCATTGCTTACGATGTCATCAAAACGATGTCGCCAGACGACTATATCGTTTTATCAGGTGTAGGTTACGAAAGCTTTTTAGATGCGGTACTCCGAAATACCGATAACCCTAATAATGGTATTGCTACAGCAGACTATCCGCTTGGAGGCGGTGCTTATTTTGATGTTATTGGTTTTCACAACTATCCTCACTTCGATGGAAGTGTTCGTTATTGGGACGGTAATGGATTTGTATATACTCGTCATTCTGATGCGGCAGTTGAAGCAGTTTCTACTCGTCAAGGAGTACGTGAAAATCTACTGGCTCAGTATGGTTATGATGGAAATACCTTTCCCAAAAAACTATGGACGATTACCGAAATAAATGTTCCTCGGAAGGCCTTTGCTGAAGAATTTGGATCGGAAGAATTACAACGCAATTATAACATCAAAACGGTTGTTAATGCCATTGATAATGGTATTACACAAACACATTTTTGGGCATTAGGTGAACAAAAATATATTGAAGATGCTACCAACGAATTTGATCTTATGGGATTGTATCAACGGCTCAATGATATCGAACCATTCGAACAAGTAATCAATGATGGAGGTATCGCTTACAAAACAGCATCCGATTTATTATTCGGAAAAACGAAAGACATCAACCGAACGAATCAGATGAATTTGCCTGCTAGTGTAAAAGGTGGAGCCTACCGAGATGCATCTGGACATTATACTTACGTCCTTTGGGCAAGAACAACGATAGATAAATCTGAAGCAGCAAATGCTGTATACTCTTTTCCCAGTAGCTTAGGATTAAACGAGTTGAAAAAGAGAGAATGGTTCTACTCGTATAACCAACAAGAAACCACTATTGCTAGTCAAAATATAAATCTAACAGGAACACCAATTTTTCTAACGTCTAGCGCAACCAATTTAGGAATACTAACTTTAGTTTGTCCTGCGACGAACGAAATTGAAGCAATGACAACTCAAGATGTAGGCGGAAAGGTAATCACTTTTGATGCACCATTTGCTAGTACAACTTGTCCTAGTGGTGGTGCTACTGTACAACAGGTATCTACCTTAGGAAGTGGAAGTTTTTTTCCTTTGGGAGTAAGTGTCGTAAATTATAGAGTAACGGATAATTGTGGAAATGAAGAGCTTTGTTCAATGACGATAAAAATAGCAAGTACAGGTGGTGGTCTTGGTGATTGTAACCCATATCGTTCCGATTATAATTATCGAGGTATTTACAAAGGACACAAATACTTGATCTCAAAATCAAAAAAGACTTATGCCGAAGCAGTAGCACAAGCCGCTTCACATGGTGGACAGTTAGTCTCCATTAATGATGCAGCGGAAAATGAATTTTTGAAAAATAATATACCCGAGGTTGGCTTTATTGGTTTGTCTGATGAGTTATCAGAAGGCAACTTACAATGGCCAGATGGTTCACCCCTTTCGTATACTAATTTTGATAATTGCTCTTGGTGTGGAGTCAATACTGCTGCTAATGACTACTTAGAATTTCATCCGTGGAATGGACAGTGGAGTTTTGTAGATGCTAACTATGAACAGTATCATATTATGGAGCTGGCTTGTAGCGAAATTACAGCTTGTGGTTGCCCAAGTACCTACGAACCAGTTTGTGGATCAGATGGCATTACGTATAATAATGCTTGTGAAGCAGAATGTGCTAGTGAATTCAATTACACTTATGGCGACTGTTCTCCTACTAGTGATTGCCCAAATACGATTGGTGGATACACTTCTCTTGGAGAATACAATGGGCATAAATATTTTCTTTCGAACAATAACAGTAATTGGTTAAACGCACAAGCTGCTGCTCAATCAAATGGTGGTTACCTCGCCTCTATCAATGATGCAGGCGAAAATACATTTCTTAAAAACAATATTTCTCAAATCGTTTTTATCGGTATCAATGATGCTTCATCGGAAGGCAATTATCAATGGGCAAGTGGCGAATCAGTTTCTTACCAAAATATAGCAGGAGGAAATAGCTCAAATAATGACTACGGAAATATGAATTTCTGGGCAGGATCATGGAGCTTCGAAAGTGCTTTGGTTGAGAGACCATACATAATAGAAATTCCATGTGATGGTGGTGGTGGCTGTACTGACAATGATAATGATGGTGTATGTCTCGCCGAAGATTGCGACGATAATAATGCAAACATTCCTGCTCCTGTTGGCTCAACGTGTAATGATGGAAATTCCAATACAACAAATGATGTGATACAGGCTGATGGTTGTACTTGTGCTGGTACGCCTGTTGGTGGCGGTTGTAATGTGAATTATACCACTACTTCTAGTAGTATCACGATTACAGGTTTAAATACAGGACATGTTATTCTGAAATTATTTAATGCTAGTTGGACAAGTGTCTTTGATTGTTTAGATAATTGTGGAGAACCACTCGTAGTTTCAGGTTTAGCAAATGAAACACATCATTTAGTCGTCAATCTTTATGATGCTAACTGGAATCATATTTGCGAAGTGCAAGAAGATATTATACTTAATGGCGGTGGCTGTACAGATAATGATAATGATGGAGTTTGTGTGCCTACCGATTGTGATGATAATAATCCAAATCTTCCAACTACAATTGGTTCTTCGTGTAATGATGGAAATGCTAATACAACGAATGATGTAATACAAGCCGATGGTTGCACTTGTGCTGGTACTGAAATCGGAGGTGGTTGTAATATTAACTACACAACAACATCGAACAGTATTACAATTACTGGCTTAACATCTGGTCATATTATTATGAAACTATTCGGACCAAGTTGGAATACAATTTATGATTGCCTAGATAATTGTCCAAATCCATTAACGATAAATGGTTTGTCTAGTGGTGTTCACCATTTGAGTGTCAACCTCTATGATGTGAATTGGCAACCTACTTGTGAATTGATAGAAGATGTTACGATAGGGAATAGTTTTAATTTGATTGCAAAAGAACCAATCATTTTGGATCAAGGTCGTACCATTTTAGTTGAAAATTTATATCCGATACCTGCTAGAGATATTGTGCAGTTAGAATTAAGTGCTGATGAAGAGACGAGCATCCAAGTGCAATTATATGATTTTAAAGGACAACGCTTAGAGCAAAGAAATATAAATTTGTTAAAAGGTAAAAATAAAATTACTTGGGACGTTGATGTTTTACCAAGCGGTTTGTATCAATTCGTTATAGATACACCAAATGGTCATCAACCAATTCGATTTGTAAAACAACGGCTATAAAAAAATGATTCTTTGACAATTTTTGCATTTTAGATAAGGCAGCTACTTTTTTAGCGTTTAGTATCCTGCAAAAGATGCTGTTAAAAATGGCGCAAATATTGGGTCATTGACTTAAGCTTGTGCCTGTGGTACAAAGAGTGCTGTTTTTTTAAACTACGACCAGCGAAAAAATAAAAAGATTAGATGATTGTTTAACAATCATCTAATCTGAAATAACTTCAAAAAATCCACTAGTCTATTGCAATAAAAAAAATTGAAATTTAACAATTTAAAATAGATAGTTATGAAATGGGAAACATTATTATGCATCGGCGATAGTATTACGATAGGTGCTAGAAGTTATTTAGGCTATCCAGAATACCTTGGTTCTTTTCTAGAAGAAAACGCACAGACAAAGTGGAATGTACTAAATAATGCTATTTGTGGATATACTTGCATGGATATTTGTAGAGACCTGACAAGCAATTTTACCAACCTGAAAGAACAAAATCCATCTGTCATTACGATCCTTATAGGTACAAATGATTTAAAGAAAAATACTGATAGGGCTCTTTTTAAAATTGCTTATAATCAACTTATCATAAAAGCCAAATTATTGCTAGGCGATAATAATATTATTTTGATCAAAGTTCCAATGCTGGCAAAAGGTGTCAAATATCCGTATAAATTTCAGATGAATGAGGAGATTCCTAAGTACAATAAGATCATTGCTGAACTTGCAAAACAATACAGTTTACCACTATTAGAATTGAATCTCTCTGATGATCTATTTTATGATGGGGTACACCTCAACGAAGCAGGATCTAAGAAAGTAGCAGAACAAATTTTATCGTTTATGCTTCAAGATAAAGGTTATGCGTATCCTGCAAGTGACTCATAAGTTACCGCATCCACCTTTAGATGGCGGCTCTATTGTTATAGATAGTTTGACGACTGGTTTACTCGCTGCGGGACATCAAGTAAAGGTCGTGTCTATTATTTCTCCTAAACGAAATGTCAAAGCATCCGAAATACCTAAGGCCTACGTAGAGGCTGTTAATTTAGAAACAGTACTAGTAGATACAAGACTCAAAATTGTAGATGCTTTTTTGAATTTATTTACAGGAGAATCCTATCATATTTCTCGATTTATAAATACAGCTTTTTCCGAAAAACTTAAAAGTGTTTTAACAAAAGAAGTATTTGATGTCATACAACTAGAGTCTATTTTTGTACTACCTTATATCGACTTAATTAGGCAATATTCTAAAGCAAAAATTATACTGAGAACACAAAATATAGAGCATCTCGTTTGGGAAGGATTGACGAAGAACGAAAAGAATTGGATGAAAAAAAGTTATCTAACCCTATTGACAAAACGACTGAAAAAATTTGAATTAGAAAATATTGTCAATGCAGATGCGATTATTGCAATTACCAAAGTAGACGAAAAGTATATCAGACAAGCGCTTTCTGCTCATCCAAAAATTACAACTATTCCTTTCGGTATCTCTTTAGAAAAATTTATAAATCATCCACCAAAAAAAATCATTCCAAACTCAGTATTTCATCTTGGCTCTATGGATTGGTTTCCAAATGCAGAAGCTGTTGATTGGTTTTTAGAAAAAGTATGGAATGACTTTGATCGAAAAGCTGAAATAAAACTATACTTAGCGGGAAAATTTATGCCCGAAAAATTATTAAAACTCAATAATGAACACCTAATCATAGAAGGAACAATTTCTAGACCATTAGAATATATGTCCAATAAACAAATTATGATTGTTCCGCTTTGGTCAGGTAGTGGTATACGAGTCAAAATTATCGAAGGTATGGCTTTAGGCAAGGTCGTAATAGCTACGACAATTGGTGCTCAAGGTATTGAATGCACTCCTAATGAAAACATTATTATAGCTGACAGTCCAGAAGAATTTAAAACCAGCTTACTCAAATGCATAGAAGACGAACATTTTTGCCATAAAATAAGCGAAAATGCGAAGCAATTCATCTACCAAAACTATAGCAATGAAGCAATAACAAAACGTTTTCTAGCTTTTTATCGAGCTTAATGTTATCGAGCTATTTGTAGGCTTTTCGTCCAAGTTCTTTGTTAATCCCATTATTTTTTGCAATTTTATGTCTCCTCGGCTCAATAAAAAACACAAATACTATCTTTAATTATGTCTAATACTAAAGATCTTACATCACAGGATTTGTTAATTACAAGATTGTTGAACATTGTGGGGACAAGAAAGAAACTCGCAATGGAGTTTTCTAAATTACTCCAAATTACTAGTGATGGAGCTTATCGTCGTATACGTTCAGAAACGGTGATGAACTTTGAAGAAGTTACACAGATTGCTCGGCATTATAATGTTTCAATTGACCAAATTGTAGGACTCCATAATGATGGTAAGCATGTGACTTTCGATTATCTAGGATCAGATGATAATTTGAAAGATTACCTTAATTTTCATGCAAAGGTATTTAGTCAATGTAGAGGGGCACGTACCGTTCACTTTTATTGTTCTTGTCGAGATTTTTCATTAACCTACCTGATCTATTTTCCAGAACTATGGCTATTTAAAGGGTTCTTTTTTACCAAACTTATTTGGAATATGGAGATGATGAAAGATCAACAATTTTCTCCAGAAAAAATGATGGAAGTCTTAGGAAAGGAAGGAGTTGATCTGAAAAACTTTAACCATTTAAAAGATAGTGCCCGATACAATACAAAAGACATTTGGAACTATGACACCTTCAAAGGGCACATCAATCAAATTCAATATTGCTGGGAGTTAGGTTACTTCGAAAATAAAGAAATAGCACTGAGGCTTTGTGACCAAACTATGCAGTTGGCAAAGCATTTTGAAAAACAAGCATCTGTCGGTCGAAAATTTAGGTATAATGAATATGATCACCCTCTTGGTAATTATGAATTATATCTTAATGATGCAATTCCGTTAGAGTATTTTGTACTTCGGGAGTTAGATAACGAAAAGATGATTTATCACAATAGCAATCTTGGGGAATACTTAGCTACATCAGACAAAAATTATTGCGATAGAATGCAAGATTACATTCATATTCTTATCCGAAAATCTTCACAAATTAGTATTGCCAACGAGCGTATGCGAAACCGCCTTTTTAATCATATCTATAAACAGATAGAAGAACTTATAACCTTAATAGAGAAAGACTAACTTTAATGAAAATGAAAATATAAATGTTCATAATTCTAACTTGACGAATAGGGAGGAATATAGTTTTTAATTTTTATCATTTGAATATTCAGTCTTAGGGTTGTAAATTTGCGCTGTGGAAAATTTACAACGATTATTAGAGCTTTATCGTGATGAGAAGCGAACCCAACAAATTGTAGATGCTCTCCGAGCAGAAACACCAACTCGCTTGCAATTAAGCGGAATAGTAGGAGCGCAAGAAGCCTTTGTTATTACAGGCGTTTATCTCACCGAACCACAAAGCAATCTTATTATAGCAAGTGACAAAGAAGAAGCAGCTTACCTACAAAATAATATAGCTAGTCTTTTTGATAAAAAATCGGTTCGTTTTTTCCCAGATTCATTCAAACGCCCCATGTACTTCGAGGAATTGAACAATAGTAATGTTCTCGAACGGACAGAAACAATCAATAAAATAACTTCTTCTAATGCTATAGGTGAATTAATTGTCACTTATCCTGAAGCCCTTTTCGAAAAAGTAGTATCACCGTCGGTATTAGAAAAAACACGTCTTGATATCGTTGTTAATGAAAAGCTTGATGTTGATTTTATTATTGAAGTTTTAGTAGAGTATGGCTTCGAACGTGTAGATTTTGTATATGAACCAGGGCAGTTTTCTATTCGTGGAGGTATTGTCGATATATTTTCTTACGGAAATGAATGGCCTTATCGAGTGGAACTATTTGATGATGAAGTCGAAAGCATTCGAACCTTTAATCCGATTACTCAGCTATCGCAAATGAAAATAGCTCGGGTGTCTATTATTCCAAATATTAATACAAAGTTTCGTCAAGATCAAAAAGTTTCCCTGTTCAAAGTCTTGCCAGAAAATACAGTGATATGGATGAAAGACTTCCAACACTTATTGGATAAATTAATGATCTGTTTTGAAAAGGCTGAAGAATTTGCCAAAAGTATTTCTGTATTAGATGAAACAGAATTGGCAGAGTTATTTAAAGAACGTGCCTTTATTCGCCCCAACGAAGTTATTCAAGACATTGAAAGTTTTCCGATTTTATCATTAACAAAAGGGAAGCAAGCTTTAACAATAAACGAAACGATAAACTACAGCACAAAACCACAACCAAGCTTCAATAAAAATTTCAAAATTTTAATTGAGCATCTAAATAGCAATACTAAAGATGGCATCGAAAATTATATTTTTACTGACAACCCAAAACAAATAGAACGCTTTTATGCTATCTTCGAAGACCTCGAAGCTAATGTCAAATTTCATCCTGTCAACAAAGCTATCAACCAAGGCTTTAAAGATGAGACCTTAAAAATTGCAGCTTATACCGATCATCAAATTTTTGAGCGTTTTCATAAATATAAGCTTCGTAGAGGGTTTACAAAAGACAAATCACTCAATCTCCGAATGCTTCGAGAGTTGCGCCCAGGAGATTTTGTAACACACATAGACCATGGTATTGGTCGATATTCTGGCTTAGAAAAAATAAATATCAACGGACACATTCAGGAATCTGTTCGGGTAATTTATAAAAACAACGATGTCCTCTATGTAAGTATCAATTCTTTACATAAAATTTCTAAATATTCTGGCAAAGAAGGTACTCAACCCAAACTAAGCAAACTCGGTTCGGAAGCATGGAAAGCCCTTAAGAATAGAACGAAACGAAAAGTAAAAGACATTGCTCAAAACTTGATCAAGCTTTACGCTAAGCGCAAAGCGGCCCCAGGTTTTGCTTTTCCACCTGATGGTTATTTACAAAACGAACTTGAGGCATCTTTTATCTACGAAGATACACCTGACCAACTCAAAGCGACCAATGATGTAAAAGATGATATGCAAAAGGCTTATCCAATGGATCGGTTGATCTGTGGTGATGTAGGTTTTGGAAAAACAGAAGTCGCTATGCGAGCTGCATTCAAAGCGGTAATTGGTGGAAAGCAGGTAGCTATTTTGGTGCCGACAACTATTCTTGCTTTACAACATTATAAAACCTTTAGCGAACGGTTGAAAGAATTTGGAGCTACAGTTGATTACATTAACCGTTTTAGAACAACGAAAGAAAAGAAACTTGTTTTTGAAAATCTAAAAGCAGGAAAAATTGATATCGTAATCGGTACGCATGGTTTGCTCAATAAAGATGTTGGCTTCAAGGATTTGGGTTTGTTGATAATTGATGAAGAACAAAAATTTGGTGTAGCTGCAAAAGAAAAACTTAGAGGGCTAAAAGTCAATGTCGATACACTAACTTTAACAGCGACACCTATTCCTCGAACACTTCAATTTTCATTGATGGCTGCTCGAGATTTATCTGTTATAAGAACAGCACCACCCAATCGTCAACCTATCCATACAGAAACTAGAGTTTTCAATGAAGAAGTAATCAAAGAAGCAATTTATTACGAAATCAATAGAGGTGGTCAAGTATTTTTTGTACATAATAGAGTAAAGTCATTGCCTGAAATGCGAGCGATGATTGCTCGTCTTTGTCCTGATATCGATATCGCAATGGCGCATGGTCAAATGGAGTCTAAAGATTTAGAACGCACCTTGCTGAATTTTATAGATCGCCGATATGATGTATTGGTTTGTACCAATATTATCGAAACGGGACTAGATATTGCTAATGCCAACACGATTATGATCAATAATGCACAGAATTTTGGTATGAGTGATTTACATCAATTGCGTGGTCGAGTGGGGCGTTCAAATCGAAAGGCTTTTTGTTATTTGTTTAGTCCTCCGTTATCTGTTATTTCTTCGGAGGCTCGAAAGCGACTAAAAGCATTAGAAGAATTTTCTGACCTCGGTAGTGGATTTAATATTGCAATGAGAGATTTAGATATTCGAGGTGCAGGAAATTTATTGGGCGGAGAACAAAGTGGATTTATTACAGACATTGGCTATATCACGTATCAAAAAATATTAGAGGAAGCTATTCAAGAATTGAAGGAAACAGAGTTTAAAGATTTATTCAAAGAAGACTTAGAGAAAAATCGTCAGTTTGTGCGAGATGTTCAAATTGAAACAGATGTTGAACTCTTAATTCCTGGTGAATATGTATCGAGTATTCAAGAACGACTAAATTTATACACGGAGCTAAATAATCTGGAAACGGAAAAGGCTATAGAAGATTTTACTAAAAAACTAGAAGATCGTTTTGGTCCTTTACCTCGACAAATTAAAGAGTTATTCCATGCTCTTCGCTTACGTTGGATTTGTAAAGAGTTAGGCTTTGAACGGGTGTTACTAAAGAATAGAAAATTACGTTGCTACTTCGTTCATAATCCACAATCACCTTATTACGAAACGGAGTTGTTTCAGAATATTGTCAAATTTGTAGCAACACAAGGTGTATTAATGAACTTGAGTTTCAAAAAATCGAATAAGCATTTTATCCTTATTCGAGACGGTGTCAAAAATTTGGAAGCTGCAAGAAATGTATTAGCAAAAATAAAAGAAATTGTTGATGTTCCAACAACTGCTTAATAACCAACCAAGATGAATCAAAAACTCAAGCACATCAGTTTAGTCGTCAGAGATTACGACGAAGCAATCGACTATTATGTCAATACACTACAATTCAAATTAATAGAAGATACACGCTTATCAGAAACAAAGAGATGGGTGATTGTTAAACCTAATGGACAATCTGAATTTTCTTTACTCCTTGCAAAAGCCTCCAACGAAACACAAGCTACCAGAATAGGTAATCAAACAGGTGGACGAGTGTTTTTATTTTTACATACCGATAATTTTGAAAGAGATTTTGAAAACCTTCTCCAACATAATGTGAAAATTGTGCGAGAACGCTCGGACGAACCATATGGAATCGTAGCCGTTTTTGAAGATATGTATGGCAATCTTTGGGATTTGATTGAACCCAAAACAACCACGTCCACTTTATTCTACTTTACAGCAACACTAAAAGTAAAAGACCCATCGAGAATAGATCAAGTAATAAAAGCGCTACTAGAGTTGCAAACTGCTACACGAAAAGAACGTGGTAATATTTCCTATGAGGTACAACAATCGAATGATGATCCTTCTACATTTATCGTTTGGGAATGTTTTAAAGACGAAGCAGCTTTTGAAGAACACTCTACATCAGCACATATTCAAGCATTTAGAGCGAAAGCTTTAGTCGATATCGTATCGGGTATTTCTACAAAAAAAATATGAAAAAATTATGGTTTCCGCTACCAACGAAAACCATAAAAAAGGATGAGTATAAAATTTTTTATATTTTACTAGATAGGACTATACAATCGACCAATACCAAAAGGTGGCATATAGAGATACTCCTAGCGCCAATAAAAGTAGCCAGAAGTGTGTGCTTTTGTAAACGTCTCTTTTTTTCTCCAAAATCGTATATGAAATATGAGAGAAAAAAATCAAATTTGTAAATCCTAATGTTATCATTTGTGATTGAGGGACTACACAGGTTATATATCTTCTTCAAAGACGGGTGAACTTCAAAAAAGGTTGCATGAGAAGTGATATTTTTTTTGATCTATGAAAAATAATAATTTATTTGACCATTACTAAGAATTCATATAGCTGTATTTATTCCGAAATTTCTGTTTTTAGAGCAGTCGCCTTTTTTGCGTAAAACCCATTCTCAATTTTTAATAATTCATCCAGAATGATACGAGCATCGGTTTTATTATCATTTTTAACATAAGCTAGAGCCAAATACCAACTCGCCTCTTCATAATACTGCTCATCATTAAAACGGGCAGTACTCAGGTAGTCAATCGCATTTGGGTAGTTTCCTTCTTCTAAGTAAGCCATACCTGCCAAAAAGGTAGCTTTAGCATCTTCTTGATTGTTATCCAAATACTGTTCAAAATAAGTTAAACTATTCGCATAGTCTTTTGCATTATAAAAGTCAATTGCTTTACTATAATTTGCATCCAATTTTACAGCATCGTTTCCACCTCTTAGTTGACCGCCCTCTAGCTCAAATCCATCATAATAGCTCTGATAAAGCCGCTCACCAGATGAAGCATTCCAATACAATAAACCTGCAATAGGTATGATCAACATCATAGCAGCAGCAGCCACCCTATTCAAGGTAATCAGACGAGACTGTTTAGGCAATGCTCGAATACTTGCTTCTGTGTTGGTTTGATTGCCAAACCGATTTTTTAGTTCTTCCAATTGTTTATCTTCTTCAAAGTTATAATGATTGGCAAAGCCCTCTAATGCTTCGCTACAAAGTGGACAATCTAATAAATGATTTTCGATCTGGTAACGTTGCTCGTCATCAGTCGATTCACTCAGGTAATGCTGTATTTGCTGAGCATTCAAACATTTAGAATTATCAAAAATTGCCTTTTTCATCGAGTTAAAATTTTTCCAGCTTTTACCAAAGTAAATTTGCTGTTTTAAATAACTTCTACATGTACACAGTGTAAAAGTCTCTTTTCTACTTAAACGTCGTTATTTTTATCAACGGTTTACTTTTCCTTCAACAACACCTTCAACTTTCGTTTACCATTTTGTAAAAAACTCTTTACTTGCTTTAGATCATAATTGGTTTCTTCTACGATCTTTTTATAACTTTTTTCTTCTAGAAAAAACAGTCGAATACATAGTGCCTGCCCTTCAGGTAAACGACTGAGTGCCTTTTCGATTTTTTCCCTCAAAGAGTCCTCCCCTTTATTATAAAGACGCACAAATCCTTCGTTTTCCATAAAATGATCTGAGTTTTTTTCAACTTTTTCCCAATCTTCTAGGATTTCTTCCGATTTTTTTTGTTTACGCAGGTATGAAAAACAATGATTTCGGACAAAAATAAAAAGCCAAGGCTTAAAGCGTTGAATATCATTTTTAGGAATTTTTTTGAACAGGAGTTCGAAAATGATAATGGTTACATCCTTACTAGTTTCCTTATCAAATAAAAAATTTAGGCATAAACCAAAAACGACAGTGTAATAACGTTTGAAAAGTTCATTTATAAAATGTTCGCTGCCCGAACGCTTATAGCGTTCGATCAGTTCTTCATCCGTCAAAGTTGTCAGGCTAGATTTTCCCAAAGTGTATGAGTTGTTGTATTTCAAAGGTAAGAAATGAAACCGAAAAAAGGAAGCTAAAATAACAGACAGACAAAGGCCTAATCTAAATTAATTAAATTAGGCCTTTGTTGATTATCGGTACACTGTAATAAAAAACGAATAATAAAAGTTTATTCAAACTTTATACTAGACAGAATATGTTCCATCTGCTGCATATGTTCTCGTTTTTCTTTACCAGGAGCATGTATAAATCCGTCTACAAAAATAACTTCATCGGTATCAGGTTTTAAGATCAAGTAACTGATAAATGGACCTCCCATAAAGTCATTTACAATATCCCAAATACCACGCGCTTCAAAAGCATAACTACCATTGATTTCGGTAGTAGAAGTAAACATAGGTAAGTCGACATCATTGGTACGCATATAAGTGTCTTCAATATGGGTCGAGATATATCGCTTTCCGATCGTATCTCGAATTGCTTTGATGCCTTCTTTAGTGAAAATTGATTTGTCATCATACTTTAGACGTTTAAACAGAATATTACTACTCTGATCAAAAGTCTCCCGTCTTATCCACATCGCATCATTAATTGAATCATTAACAGCTAAATAATAATCACCAGGTAATTTTATACTTACGCCCATATTTTGCTGGATAGAATTACTCAACACAGGGTTGAGTTGATTCATCGGATAGGTATTTGCATCAATTAATTCTTTATCCTTTGCATGAATTTTTTTATAAATTGCTGGAAAACGCCCTTTGATATTTTTAGCTAAAGCCTTTTTATCTTTTCCAAAAAGATAAATTAATGTTTGGTCAGTAGCCCATTTATCGTAGCCTAGGGTAGTATTGTAATTTTCATCTTCAGATGCTCGGCGTAGTTTTTCGTTACCGATGTCATTTTTTATCCACTTTGTTGTTCTCGATTGATCATCACTCAGATCACCCAAAAAGAGGATTGTACGAAGTTCTTTTCGAGGAGGCTCCGACAAAAAATCAGATGGGGTAAAATGTTTGATATCTAAAATGGGTTCAGGTTGAGGTAAAATAGGATAAGCAGAGCTAAAATAATATTGGAAAGTATCTCCTACTGCTCCTTCCCATAGTTCTTGATCAGCGACAACGGCTAGGAAATTTTTATCACCATATGCACCAGGCATTGGCGACCAAGAACTATTACGGTCGCTGCTGCTACAACTTGTAAGAAGTAAGACGATACTCGTGTAGCACATAAGCAACAAACCATTAGTGGTTTTATTCTTTTTCATAAATTTCATTTCGACGACTTTTGTATAAAAATAGGTATTAATTTTCATATGCTTTAGAATAATTTTGAGGAGATTACCTAAGTGATTTATCAAAATTAAAACGTAAGCAACGATCAATTAAGAACTTCCACATTTATCATTGAATATTTAGGTACGAAAGAATTCTATGAAGTTGTTTTAAAAGTATGTTGATAATTGAAGGTAAAAGATTGGATGTCAGGACAAAGCTCTTTTTGAGTTTCGTAGCCATAGCTACGGGACGAAAAAAAGCTGAAGGACCTGGCTGCCAATGATTTGCCTGTAGATATTAAGATACTTTTTAAACAACTTCTATAATAAAAGATGCAATTTTATGCTTTTTTGGTGCATTCTAAAAGCAAAACGTGCCAGTAGCAAGCTAATGGCACGTTTCTTTTTCTCAGATTCACTTATACAGTTTTATTGATTGAATAAGGAATTAGAAGTAAATATAGTTCTTTTTAATACAAAAGATTTCAAATTATTTGTTTTATTTGCTTTTTTTATGCTACTTGCTCCGTGTTTAGTTGTAAATAGAGCTTTTTTTTAATATTTTACTTTACCTTAAAAAAAGATACTACTGGTCAAAATTAGAGTGCAGCCTTCTCGAATTTGAACACTTTATGATTTTTAAAATGTTAAAGTGTCCAGTATTATCATTGTAGGAATAATTTTTGCCATAATATTGTATGGTCACGCTATGATTTTAACCTATTCCACAATGAAGAAAATACGTTTTCTACTTCCTCTTCTCCTCTTAAGCATTAGCATTAACACTGCTATTGCACAAGAACCTACTGGTTGGGGTACTAACTATGCAGCTGTTGACGAACGCAAGATTGTCGAAACTAAGTGGCGTTATACCTATGCTATTCACCTCGAATCCAATACGATTATACATCAAGCCGAAGAAGATTATGAATACTTCTTGCACTTTCGTTATGATTATACCTATGCTCAATTTTTGAATGGAGAGATGTCAAAAGGTACTTGGAGTTTGAGTGGAAGCGAGTTGTTTTACAGTTTTAAGCATATCAATAAATTCGAAATTGCAGATATTGACAAGACCGTATTGGTCTTAGAATTTACTCAAGCGAATAGTAAAGGGACTTATCAATATCATTTTATAAAGGTAGATAGTAAAGATGCTCCCTTTGTAAAACCTCCAAACGAATTACCAGATGTGAATGTGGAAGCGATTAATCCGAAAAAACGTCGATTATTTGCCTTTGGTAAAAAGAAGAAAAAACGAAAAAAGAAAGAAGAAGTTACGGTACCCAAACCTATATACATTAATATTGAATTGATAGGAGGTGGCTATTATGGTGGTATCGATCCTGTACTTAGAGATTATATCCAAATCAAAAGTAATGGTCGACTCATCAAAGAATTTAAAAGTGTGAATAATGGCTTAGTAGTAACGAAAAAAAATATACCTCGTGAAGAATTAGAACAATTTGCAGAATACATTATCACTCAAAAGTTTTTTGACTTTGAACGATTATATGATTGTGAATCGAATCTTTGTCAAAAACGTAAACATATCAAACCTACTCCTATCCCGCTTCGATTGGCTGTAGCTTATGGTAATCGTAAGAAAGTAATCACTGTAAGTATTTGGGGAAAAGATAATCAAGACATGAAATATGTGGATTATCCTCCTGCTATAGATAATATTATTGATGCTATTCAGCGTATGGCGCATAGAATGGATCAGTCTTAAAAGATCGCTTCGCTGCGAGAAGACAAAAAAATCAGCAAAGCTGAAATTGCGAGAGGTCAGATCACTTTAATGTGAATCTGACCTCTCGCCGTCTAAACTTGTTTAGACCGTCTGTCTTTTCGCAGCGATCTAAATTACCTGAAACCCATGCGCATAAGGATCATCATCATCGATGATAATATTATTGTGCCCAGTCACTCTTGCCCAACCTTCGATACTCGGAATAATCGCATCAAAACTGCCTAGTGTTACTTCTTCCTCTACCCTTCCTATAAATTGACTTCCAATAATACTTTCGTGTACAAAACGATCTCCCTTTTTTAGTTTCCCTTTAGCAGCCCATTGAGCCATACGAGCTGAAGTACCAGTGCCACAAGGCGAACGGTCTATCGCTTTATCACCATAAAAAACAGCATTACGACCATCAGCTTCAGGACTAATGGTATCGCCTGTCCAAAGCAAATGACTTAGACCATTTATTGTAGGATTTTCAGGATGTATAAATTGGTGCATTGTATTTATTCGTTCTCGGATAACAGGACTCCAACGAATCAGGTCGCCAGCAGTATAGTCTTGAATACCACTAAAATTTTCTTGTGGTTCTACAATAGCATAGTAGTTCCCACCATAAGAAACATCAATCCTCAACATTCCCAGATCAGGGCATTCTACTTCGATGTCTTCTGCTGCTAGGTAGGATGGAATATTGGTAAGTTTTACAGATCGAACGTATTCGCCTTCTTGCTGGTATTCGACGAATACCAAACCAGCAGGAGTTTCCAGTCGAAGTTTGCCAGCTACTTTAGGTTGAACCAATCCTTGCTCGATTGCCACTGTAACTGTTCCAATAGTGCCATGTCCGCACATCGGTAAGCAACCACTTGTTTCGATAAAAAGAATACCAATATCATTTTGAGGATCAACAGGAGGATATAAAATACTACCCGACATCATATCATGCCCACGAGGTTCAAACATCAATCCTTTTCTAATCCAGTCAAATTCTTTTAAGAAATGTTGTCGGCGTTCGCTCATACTATTGCCATTTAATAATGGTCCACCTCCTGCAACGACTCTTACAGGATTGCCACAAGTATGCGCATCTACACAAAAAAATGTTTTCCTTGCCATTCTATTATTTTGAGTATGATTCAAAAACTAATTTAGCTGCAGCTAAATCTTCTAATGCGTGACCAACTGACTTGAAAAAGGTAATTTCTTTTTCATTTTTACGTCCCATTTTTTTTGCTCTACATAATTCGAATAAATCGGCTCGAATGTCTGTACGATTTAATATTCCGTTTTTTAAAGGAATTACAAGATCGCCTGTTTCCTTCAATGCACTTTCATAGTTATCTACAAAAATTTCAGCCCGCATAATAACGTCATCATCGGCTTCTCGCATATCAACTTTATAAGCTCCTACCATATCAAGATGTTGTCCAGCTTTGAGCCACGTACCTTTGACTAAAGGTGTACTACTTAATGTCGCACAAGAAATAATAGCTGCATTGGAAATACCTTCTTCTATACTTTCAATAGCCTGAATAGAAAAACTAGCCTTCCCAAACAATTGGGCAATAGCCTTTGCTTTCTCTATATTTCTTCCCCATACAAATACCTGTTTGAGTGGGCGCACATGAGCATGTGCTTCGATTAACTGAGGCGCTAAAGCACCAGTTCCAATCATGAGTAAAGAAGAACTATCGGGACGAGATAAAAAGCTTGAAGCTAAAGCAGAGGCTGCAGCAGTACGTTTTGTAGTGAGTGTTTTAGCATCCATAAAAGCTAATGGAATTCCTTTATGTGCATCGAGTAAGATATAAATACCACTTACAGAAGGTAAATTATATTTACTATTGTTTGGGGAAACAGTGACCATTTTTACACCGAGATATTTACCTGTTTCCCAAGCAGGCATCAACAAAAGAGTCGAATCTATACCTTCAAGTGGATTCGCAAAATCATGATGATGCCGTAAGGGTACGGTATAATCAGCTTTGAATGCTTCTCGTAAAGTAGGAATTAATCGCTCAAAAGGTAAAAGTGAAACTAACTCTTTTGTTGAAATATTGATCATGTTTTATGAAATTGGATCTTTCGTTTGTTCACCATTCACCAACCGCCAAATGCCAAGTGAGTTTTCATCTTTGAGTGCTTCAGGTAATAATGCTTGTGGCCAATTTTGGAATGCTATTGGTCGTGCAAAGCGCTTAATTGCTCCTGTACCTACAGAAGTAAAACGACTATCAGTTGTGGCAGGATAAGGACCACCATGCTGCATTGAGTGACAAACTTCGACACCCGTTGGTACACCATTAAAAATAATTCGCCCCACTCTTTCTTGTAGATGATGAATGACATTTTTTTGCTTAGTCAATTCATTCTCTTCTCCCATTATTGTTGCCGTCAGTTGTCCTTTTAAGCACTGAATAACTTGTAGCACCTCACTGTCATTAGCACATTTTACTACCATTGTAAAAGGTCCAAAAACTTCTTCTTGTAATTTATGATTATTGATAAAGTGTTTGGCATCGACAGAAGCAACAGTAGGTCTACCTTGTAAGCCTTCACCACTGTTTGAAGATTCACTTTCCAAAGTAACGCCTGCTTCATTTAGTACAAGGTCTTTACTTTTATTATAATTAGCACAAACATTTTCGTTGAGCATGGTCTGAGGAGTCATTTGTTGCATCTCTGCAGCTAAGGTATTGACAAATGAAGAAAATCCTTCACCATTTTTAACTACTAAAATACCTGGGTTAGTACAAAATTGACCAACACCTAAAGTAACCGAACCAGCATATTGTTTTGCAATTTGTTCTCCTCTGTTAGCCAAAGCTTCATCAAGAATAACAACAGGATTAATACTACCCATTTCAGAAAAAACAGGAATAGGTTCTGCTCGTTCTGCAGCTGCGTCAAAAATTGCTTTTCCTGCTTTAAGCGAACCTGTAAAGGCGACCGACTTGGTCAATGGATGTCTTACTAATGCTTGACCTAACTCTTGACCAGTCCCATTTAAAGAACAAAAAACGCCATCAGGCATGCCTGTTCGTTCTGCTGCTCGTTGGATCGCAATTGAGACTAAAGTATTAACTCCAAGATGTGATTCGTGTGCTTTTACAACAACAGGGTTTCCGGCAGCTAAAGCAGAGGCAGTATCGCCACCAGCAGTAGAAAACGCTAGCGGAAAATTACTTGCAGTATAGACAACTACAGGTCCCGTAGGAACTAATATTTTACGAATATCAGCTTTCGGAAAAGGAGTTCGATCAGGAATAGCCGTGTCGATGCTTGCCTCTACCCAAGAACCTTCTTCTATCACTTTTGCAAATAAACGCAACTGATTTACGGTGCGCCCACGTTCTCCTTCTACTCTACCTTTAGGTAGACCAGATTCTGCCATAGTACGTTCTACCAAAGCATCGCCCAAACTCATAATTTCATCCGCAATGGCATTCAAAAAAGCAGCTCTTTCTTTTGGCGAGGTATCTTTATACGTTTGATAGGCAGCAGTTGCCAACTTCATCGCTTCGTCAATTTCTTCTGGCGTAGCGATATGAAATTGTCCCTTCAAGATTTTTCGGGTGCTAGGATTAAAAGCAGATAATAAGCGATCTGCCATTGCCGAGTATTTATATCCTAAAATATTACTTCCGTTCATTCTGTTATTTTTATTAAATGTTGGTTTTAGAAACTGTTTTGAATGTCAAGACAGTTATTAAGAAAAATGAGGTGTTAGTAGAGCCTCGTATGCAGAAAGTTCGGGGCGTTCTGCTATACCTTTGTTAATAATATTTAGTACTCGTTCACGTTCTTCACCGATAAGTGGCAAACGAGGAGCTCGTACATGTTCTGTGCCGATACCTGTAGCTACTTCAGCTAACTTGATGTATTGAACCAATTTTGGATTAATATCTAATTCTAGTAAAGGCATAAACCAACGATAGATTTCTCTAGCTTCTTTTATTTTTCCAGACTTAGTTAGTTCATAAATCAAAACCGTTTCTCTAGGAAATGCATCTACTAATCCTGCTACCCAACCATCTGCTCCAGCGCATAAACATTCAAACGCAAGTGTATCTACACCACCCAATATTTTGATACGATCCCCAAAGGCGTTTCGCATACGCGTAACATTTGTCAAATCTCTAGTTGATTCTTTTACTGCTTGAATATTATTGTATTTGATTAATTCCTTAAACATATCAACTGTCACATGAATTTTATAATCTACAGGGTTGTTGTAAATCATGATAGGCAAAGAAGTAGCTTTGGCAATTGTCTTAAAGTACTCGACTACTTCTCGATCATCAGCTTTATACTTTAGCGGGGGCAATAGCATAAAACCATCAGCACCACGTTTTTCACCTTCTATTGCAATTTGTACTGCATCAGAAGTTCGTTGTTCGGCAATATTTAAAATCACAGGAACACGTCCCTTGCTTGTTTCGAGTGCAGCATCAAGTAAGGTAAATTTTTCTTCAGTTGATAAGGTGCTTGCTTCACCGAGGCTACCTGCTAGTACAAGACCATCTACACCTGCTTGAATTTGAGCTTCAAGATTTTTTTGAAACATAGGAATATCTAAAGCCCCATCTTTTGTGAATTTTGTAGTCACAGCAGGATAAACTCCTTCCCATTTTACTTGCATTGTTATAATTTTTTATGTTTTGGAATTAAAATGAATATGATAATACAAAAATAGAGTGTAATTCTATCATATTCTTTTAAAATTCTTGCGTAAATTGATACTATATTACTAATAGTTCTTGAAATATTTATCTTTGCTATCAAAAAAATATAAAAAATGAAAGTTTTACCTTTCAAAATACCAAAGACAACAAGCGAATCTTTTAGAGTTCAAATAGACGATGTTCCTTATTTTTACGATCGATTACACAACCACCCAGAGTTACAAATTACTTTAGTCAAGAAAGGTTACGGGACACTTTTTGTAGGTGATAGTATTTCGTCTTTTCAGGAAGGAGATGTACATGTTATTGGTTCTAATGTTCCTCATGTAATGAAAAATGATCCTGTTTTTTATGAAGATGAAGAACAGGTGGCTTATTCTATCTCTGTTTTTTTCAATAAGGAATCTTTTGGCAAAGAATTTTTTAATTTGCCTGAGATGCAAAAAGTAAAAGAACTAATTAAAAATGCTGAACGAGGAATACGCATAGAAGGAAAAACAAAAGAAACACTAACCCAAAAAATAGAAGAAATTGAAAAGGCTGAAGGTTTTGATCGGTTTTTATTATTACTTTCTATCTTGAATAGTATATCCAATTCAGAAGAGTGGAACTACCTATCGAATATCAGCTTTAATGTAAATAATAACCAAGTAAGTGATCAAAAACTGAATGATGTATTTCAATACGTAATGGATAATTATGCAACTCCAATCGGTTTAGATGAAATTGCTTCGGTTGCGAACATGAGTACTTCTGCTTTTTGTAGGTATTTTAAGTTGAGAACACGTAAAACATTTATTCGTTTTCTAAACGAATTTAGAATCGGAACAGCTTGCAGAGAATTGGTTGAAAAAAACACCTCTGTTTCGATAGTTTGCTATGAAGTAGGTTTTAATAATGTCTCCAATTTTAATCGCCAGTTTAAGACCATAACAGGTTTAACACCTTCACAGTATGCTCAAAAATACAGGGCACAATAATCGCATGGGCGTAGAAAAAAATTAAACATATGAAGGTAATTGTTTTAGGAGGAACAGGGTTTATAGGTTATTATACCTGCCTTTAAAATCTACAGTTTCTTTTGACCAAGCACTTACTAAATAAAAAAAGCCTTTCGCAAAAGAATTGCAAAAGGCTTCCTTAAATCATTGTATGTTTATGACAAAGGAGATAAAACTCCTAGTTAAACCGTTTTATCAGAACCGAATACAGAACCCATATAAGTACGATTCATTCTTGCTATATTGGTAATCGAAATTTCTTTAGGACATTCTACCTCACAAGCTCCTGTATTAGAACACATACCAAAACCTTCTTCATCCATTTGTTTTACCATTGATTGAACACGTTTAGAATGCTCTACTTCTCCTTGTGGTAACAAGCCTAGATGTGATACTTTTGCAGAAGTAAAAAGCATAGCAGAGGCATTAGGACAAGCTGCTACACAAGCGCCACAACCAATACATGTAGCTGCATCGAAAGCTTGTAACGCTAAGTCTTTTTCGATCGGAATGGCATTTCCGTCTTGTGCTTGACCGGTATTGACAGAAATATACCCACCAGCCTGAATGATTCTATCAAATGATGAACGATCAACAACTAAATCTTTTATAACTGGAAATGCTTTAGCACGCCAAGGCTCGATAGTGATGGTATCACCACTTTTGAAATGACGCATATGAAGTTGGCAGGTTGTTGTTCCTCCTTGAGGTCCATGTGGTCGACCATTAATGACCATGCTGCAAGCACCACAAATACCTTCTCTACAATCGTGTTCGAAAGCGACAGGTTCTTCTTTTTTCTCGATCAATGTTTGATTCAAAACATCTAGCATTTCGAGAAAAGACATATGTTCATTAGCAGCCACTTGATAACTTTCGAATCGACCACTATCGTTATTGTTTTTTTGTCTCCAAACTTTTAACGTTAAGTTCATATCACTCATAATAGAAAAATTTTAAACGTTTTGAATCAGCAATTTTAATACACTTTGTAGTTGATTACTTGTATGAACGTGTTTTCAATTCAACATTTTCGAAAATTAATTCTTCCTTGTGTAAAATAGGTTCGTTTTCGTCCCATTCCCAAGCAGAAACAAAAGTAAACTCATCATCTCTACGCATTGCTTCACCATCTTGAGTATATTCTTCACGGAAGTGACCACCACAAGATTCTTCTCTCGTAAGCGCATCTACGATCATTACTTCTCCCAATTCCATAAAGTCTGCCACACGTGCTGCCTTTTCCAATTCAGGATTAAATTCATCGGTAGAACCTGGTACAAATACATCACTCCAAAATTCTTTTCTCAACTCTCTAATCAATTGACGACCTTTTTTCAAGCCTTCTGCATTACGAGCCATACCGCAGTATTCCCACATGATTTTTCCTAGACGACGGTGGAACTCTTCAACAGACTTATCTCCTTTTATGTTCAATAATTTGTTGAGTCGTTCTTGAGTTTCTTTTTCAGCAGCGATGAATTCAGGCGTTTCATTACTTATTTTTGGTGTTCTAATTTCTTTGGATAAGAACTGACCAATAGTATAAGGAATAACGAAGTAGCCATCAGCCAATCCTTGCATCAATGCAGAAGCTCCTAAACGGTTAGACCCGTGATCAGAGAAGTTTGCTTCACCTAGGCAGAACAAACCTGGAACATTTGTTTCTAAATTATAGTCAACCCAAACACCGCCCATTGTATAGTGAACAGCAGGGTATATTTTCATTGGCAACACATATGGATTCTCGCCTGTAATTTTTTCATACATTTCAAACAAGTTACCATACTTTGCTTCAACAACTGCTGTACCTAATTTTGTAATCGTTGCTTTATCTGCATTCGACATACCCTTAGATATTGCTTCGGATTTTCCGTATCGTTGAATAGCATCTGCAAAATCAAGGAATACAGCCAAACCTGTTTGGTTAACACCATGTCCTTCATCGCAAGCTACCTTTGCTGCACGAGAAGCTACATCACGAGGGACTAAGTTCCCGAAAGCAGGATAGCGTCGCTCTAAGTAGTAATCTCTATCACCTTCAGGAATATCGTTTCCAGTTTTTCGACCTTCACGAATAGCCATTACATCCTCTTTCTTTTTCGGTACCCAAACACGACCGTCATTTCTCAATGACTCCGACATCAAGGTAAGTTTCGATTGATACTCGCCTGATACAGGAATACAAGTTGGGTGAATTTGTGTAAAACAAGGATTAGCCATTAAAGCACCTCGTCTTACTGCTCGCCATGCTGCAGTGACATTAGAACCCATTGCATTAGTCGACAAGTAGAATACATTTCCATAACCACCTGTTGCTAAAACAACACAGTGAGCCGCAAATCGTTCAAGTTTTCCTGTCAATAAATTTCGAGCAATGATGCCACGAGCTTTGCCATCTACCTTTACCAAATCTAACATTTCGTGGCGGTTGTACATTTCTACATTACCAACTGAAATTTGTCGAGATAGTGCTTGGTAAGCCCCTAGCAATAATTGTTGCCCTGTTTGACCTCTTGCATAAAAAGTACGAGAGACTTGTACACCACCAAATGAACGGTTGGCTAAAAGTCCTCCATATTCTCTTGCAAAAGGAACTCCCTGTGCAACGCATTGGTCAATGATGTTTCGACTAGCTTCTGCTAAACGATGCACATTTGCTTCACGCGAACGATAATCACCACCTTTTATAGTATCATAAAATAGACGGTAAACACTGTCTCCATCATTTTGATAATTCTTAGCAGCATTGATTCCTCCTTGGGCAGCAATACTGTGAGCTCTACGTGGGCTATCATGAAAGGTAAATGCTTTTACATTGTACCCCAGTTCTCCAAGTGTAGCAGCAGCCGAAGCACCTGCCAAACCTGTTCCAACTACGATGATATCAATACGTCTTTTATTATTAGGCGCTACAAGATTCATTTTAGAACGATAGTTCGTCCATTTCGTATCAAGTGGGCCATCTGGTATATTCGAATTCAATTTCATTTTTCTGTTAGTTTTTGAACGATCTAGAAATAATTCGTTGAATATTATTTAAAGAGGAAAAAGTAAATAGGAATGATAGCATAAGCTATAGGAACAAGTATCGAGAAGATAACTCCCATACCTTTTATAAATGGGGTATACTTTTTATGGTTGAGACCTAATGTTTGGAATGCACTTTGGAAACCATGTAGTAGGTGTAAAGCTAAGGCAATTAGACCTACGAGATATGCAACTACCACCAACGGGTTTTTGAATGAGGTCAATACTTTATCATAAAGGTCTTGTACTTTGTAGTCAATACCATCATAAGCAACCATGTCTACAGCGCCGAATTTCATTTTAAACCAAAAATCTCCCATATGGATAAGCAAAAAAGCAAAAATTAAAGTACCTAATAGCGCCATGTTTTTGGAGGCAAAAGAGGCATTAGCTCCAGTACTTACAGCATATCGAGAGCCTTTAGCGCTTCTATTTTTTAGTGCAATCAATATTCCTTGAATAGCATGTAATAAAATACCTGCATAGAGACCGAAAGAAATGGTCTTTATAAAAGGATTATGTGTCATGAAGTAAGCGTAAACATTGAACGATTTGCCTCCATCGTTAGCTAGGAGTTGTAAGTTTCCGGCTAGATGCACAACAAGGAAGGATATTAAAAACAAACCTGTGAGGCTCATTATTAGTTTCTTTCCGATGGAAGAGGTTAGAAAATTAGATACCCAACTCATATAATTTTCGTTTTGTGAATGTTAATAACCGTTTTTTCGTTGAAAAACGGTGTTTTATGGATACTCTTTAAGGAGTTTGCACAAATCTATTTATTTATAAGCACAAAGCCAACAGCAATATGGCAATGATAGGTATGTTAAAGTTATTTAGAATCATTCTATACAGTTTTAATCATGTGGCATTTAATCAATTTTGAGGTCATAATTAGCGTGCATGAATAGATTCGGCAAATTATAGACGGAAGATTTTTTGGAAAAAAAGCAGAAAAGACCATTATAAAATACAAAATCAATTGAGGTGTGCTACTTCTTAATTAGATTGCC
This sequence comes from Saprospiraceae bacterium, assembly GCA_020630735.1. Taxonomy (GTDB): domain Bacteria; phylum Bacteroidota; class Bacteroidia; order Chitinophagales; family Saprospiraceae; genus JAHDIP01. The sequence goes on from JAHDIP010000010.1 coordinate 46,994, forward strand.
GTCAAAGAGAATAGCGAGTAATGTAGTCTAGAATGATTATCTTGCATGATATTTTTTAACAGTTACCTTGTTTATGTTTATGAAAAAAGAGACAAAAATCAGTTTTAAGCATTTTTTAGAAAAATTTCCTAAAGTAAAACTTCCTATAACGCTTAGCGATGACTCGCACCACGATTTTAGCCAACATAATCCTCCACTACCAGCGCTGATGATTGAGCAGTTTCTTATTCCGCTAGAGTCTAATGAAATTGATGAATTTACGGAATATATTCCTTGTTTTAGGTTGCCTAAAACAGAAAAAATTCATGCTATTGTCTATTGGAAAGCTGCTTTACTGAATTATGAATATGTCTTATTGACCTTTGATAAAAAAGGAACATTTATAGATAAACAGATTATTGCGGGAACTAAGACTAAAGATAATGCGTTAATCAGATCAGTAGCTACAATAGATGAAGATTGGATTATTTATATGGCGGGTGGTGTAGCACCTACAAATGATGAAACAAATTACGATGCGGCTTCTACGCATACTATTAATCTGGAATTACTTGCCAACGGAAAAATTATCCACTCTAATTAATTTTTTAAATCTACAATTATTAAAACATCATTCCCTATTATCCGTAAAAAGTATAATAGAATGAAAAACAATTAGACCTCATGTTAATGATAAAGATTAACTAGTCTATTATAAACATATCAATACATAAATGGTAAAAAAGAAAAATAAATCTTCAGGTATAAAATACAAAAAATTAAGTGTTAAAGACCTGAAACGTGTAATACTCAATTTGTATTCACGAAACTCCCGCAAACAGTATAATGCAAAAACTATAATCAAAAAATTAAAAATTACGAATAGTAAAGATGCTGTACAAGATGCACTCACTAAACTAGCACGTGATAAATTTTTAATCTCTCTAGCAGATCATAAATTCAAATTAAACAACCGTTTAGCAAGCCCTCATAAATCAAAATCGCAAGGAAAAAAATACCAAGGAAAAGTCGATATGACTCGTACTGGGGCAGCATATATTATTTGCGAAGGATTGGATAGCGATGTTTATGTTGCTGCCAACAAAACGAATTTTGCATTAAATGGTGATCGAGTAGAAGTAGTTGTTTTTGAAAAGAAAAATCGACGCAAACCAGAAGGAGAAATTACAAAAATCCTCAAGCGTTCGACAGAATATTTTATTGGCTCTGTTCGCTTGTTTAGAAAATATGCAGTCGTTATTCCAGATAAAATGAATATGCCTGTTGATATATTTGTTGATCTTGAAAACACGAAAGAAGCTAAAGACGGAGATAAAGTTGTCGTAAAAATAACGAAATGGCCTAGTCGCCACAGCCATAGTCCAATCGGGCAAGTAACTACAGTACTTGGCGAAACAGGAAGCCATGATATCGAGATGAAAGCCATCTTAATCAACAACGGATTCAATCTTGATTTTCCTGAAGAAGTAATTGCTGAATCGGAAGCACTAGCAACTGAAATTACGGAAAAAGAAAAAGCCGAGCGTAGAGATATGCGTAAGGTGACAACTTTCACTATTGATCCTGATACTGCTAAAGATTTTGACGATGCACTGTCTTACGAAAAGAAAGAAGATGGTAGCTATGAAATCGGTGTCCATATTGCCGATGTTACTCATTATGTGCGACCAGGTACGGCTCTAGACAAAGAAGCTTACGACCGATCAACTTCTGTATATTTAGTAGATCGAGTATTGCCGATGTTGCCCGAAATGATCTCAAATGAATTGTGTTCCTTGCGACCAAATGAAGATAAGCGAACGTTTTCGGCTGTCTTCACTTTTGGTAAAAACGATAAAATCATTAATCGTTGGTTTGGAAAAACATTTACGCATTCTGTTCGACGATTTACATACGAAGAAGCACAAGAAGTACTTGAAACAGGTAAAGGAGATTTTGCAATAGAATTATTAGAATTGAATCGAGTAGCAAAAAAATTGCGAAAGAAAAAATTCAAAAATGGAGCGATTGCTTTCGAAGCAGAAGAGGTGAAATTCCGATTAGACGAAGAGGGAACACCAATTGATGTATATGTGAAAGAGCGAAAAGATGCACATATGCTCATCGAAGATTTTATGTTATTAGCCAATAAAGAAGTGGCAAAGTTTATTGCTAAAAAAGGAAAGACTCAAGAAATACCTTTTGTCTATCGAGTACACGATTTGCCTAATATGGATAAGGTTGCAGACTTCGCACGCTTTGCTAACGAACTTGGTTTTAAAATAGAAACACAAACACCTCGTCAAATTGCAGACTCATTTAACTTACTGACCAAAGAAGCTAAGAAAAATGATGCGCTTAAAATTTTGGAACCAATCGCTATCCGTACCATGTCGAAAGCAGTATATACTTCTGACAATATTGGACACTATGGGTTAGGCTTTGAACATTATTCTCATTTTACTTCTCCTATTCGTCGATACTCTGATGTATTAGCACATCGTATTTTAGAAAAAAACCTGTCGGGCACCTTTCGTGTAAACAAAGAAAATTTAGAAGCACAATGTAAACACATTTCTGCTCAAGAACGGAAAGCGATGGATGCAGAAAGAGAATCGACCAAGTACAAACAAGTTGAATATATCGAAAAACATGTTGGAGAAATTTTTGAAGGTCATATTTCTGGTATGATTGACCGAGGGTTGTTTGTAGAGTTGACAGCCAATAAAGTAGAAGGAATGGTCGGTTTTGATACCTTGAATGAAGCTTTTGATATTGCTAATAGTCGTTTACTTGCCACTGGAATGCGTACCAAAAAAGTATTCAGAATGGGCGATACGATTAAAGTGAAAATCGTAAGTGCTAATCTTGCTAAGAAACAAGTGGAGATGGAATTAGTCGAGTAATGTTGATCACTTAGTTTGCTTGGAAATACAAGAGGCTTTTTCGCCAGTAGACGAAAAAGCCTCTTGTTATATCAAGTTGTGTATATTTTATTTTTAGCAAGTTTGAAACTACGGGAACATTTGTACATGTACTTATTCAGGTTCGAAACCAAGGACAATGCTAAATTTACCAAAGTCTGACCAACGATTTGCAGAAGTAAGGTTTGGTTTATCAAAGCCGATACCGTAGTCAAATCCAAGTGTACCAAACATCGGTAAGAACACTCTAAGACCAAGTCCTGTAGAACGACGTAGGTCAAATGGATTGATGTCTTTGAAACGCAACCAAGAATTTCCTCCTTCAGCAAAAGCTAAAACATAAATCGTTGCATTAGGATTAAGCGATAAAGGATAACGCAATTCTACTGTAAATTTATCGAAAGCTGCTGCACCACCATTATTACTTGCTGCAAGTTCTGGAACTTCATAACCTCTCAATGCAAGGATGTCATATCCTAATAAACCAGTTTGTTGATTAGATAAACCATCACCACCCAGTACAAATCGTTCGAATGGAGATAAGCCAATTTCTTGGTTATAGTATCCAATCATACCAATTTTAGCCGCTGCTCTTACGACCAATTTTCCTGCTATCTGCGAATACCATTCTGCAGTAAAACGCCATTTGTGATACTCTAACCACTTAAAGCGCTCTTGTGCACTCAAACCTTCATAAACTTTATCTCTGTTAAAGAGCTTAGAGTAAGGAAGCGTAAACTGACCAGAAAGGGTGATTCTAGAGCCAGAACGAGGGAAAATAGGATCACTTACAGAACTACGTGAAATGGTTTGTTTGATGCTAAAGTTGTTGTATGCACCTGATGTAACAGGTGTGCCATCTATTTCACTAAAGTCACCAGTACTCCAATCGTTTAGGGTAAGTGTTTGGATATTAAGAGTAGTGTTTGAGATAAAGTTATCATCAGGAAATTTCAAACGTGTACCAAGACCTAATGAAAAACTTTTGATATCTAGACTTCTAAACGAAGCATCATTTTTAGTCAATCCATTTGTCAAACGAGTATAGTAACCTGCTACTGTAAAGGAGTTAGGTTTTTTACCACCCAACCAAGGCTCAGTAAATGACAGATTGTATGACTGGAAAAAACGACCATTCGTTTGTGCCCGTACAGATAGTTTTTGACCATCACCCTGTGGAAGTGGACTCCATGTAGATCGATCAAAAATATTTCGTAGAGAGAAGTTATTGAAAGTAACACCGAGTGTACCAATAACACCTCTACCAGCACCACCCCAACCAGCAGAAAGTTCTAACTGATCTGACGGTTTTTCTTCCACTTGATATTCAATATCTACCGTACCTCGCTGTGGGTTAACTGGAGTATTGATACCTAAAGCTTCAGGATTGAAATAACCTAAGCTGATGATTTCTCGTTGAGAACGAATAATATCTGAACGACTGAATTTTTGTCCAGGTTTTGTACGCAATTCACGACGAATAACATGTTCGTGTGTTCGGTCATTACCCGTAATTAATACCTTGTCTATGGTTGCTTGAGGACCTTCAAATATTCTGATTTCTAAATTAATTGAATCTTCATTGATCGCTACTTCGATAGGATCTACCTGAAAGAATAAGTAACCATTGTCCATATACAGGGTACTAACATCTCTACCATCAGGGCTAAAACGTAAGCGTGTTTCTAGTAACTCTTGATTGTAGACATCGCCATTTTTGATACCTAAAACAGTAGCTAGTCTTTCCGTTTCATATATTGAATTTCCTTTCCAAGCGATATCTCCAAAATAATAACGATTGCCTTCGTTGATATCGATGTGCATCATCAATTGTCCTTTTTCGTTTCTCCAAATGCTGTCACCAGCTACTAAGGCATCTCTAAAACCAATAGAGTTATAGTAAGAAACGATATTATCTTTATCCGACTCGTAGTCAGCTTTTATTAATTTGGACGCATTGAAAAGACGGCGCTTTCTTTTCGTTCCTTCCAGTTTTTTGCGAAGTTTTTTATCATTTACGTTTTCATTACCTGAAAAGGTAATATCCTTAATTTTGATGCGTTCTTTTTTGTCAATTTCGAATTCTAGACGAATAGCATTGATACTTTTTTCATCAGGTATTTCTTTAACAGAAACACTAGCATCGAGGTATCCTTTTTCTTTATAGTAGTCTTCTATTGCAGTTTTTGCATTTATTTTCGTGCTTTCTGTAACAATTGCTCCTTTAAGTAAGTAGCGATCAATACGTTCATTGATGTCATCATGTCTAGACTTTTTTGCTCCCTTAAACGAGTGTCTAGAAAGTCTTGGACGTTCTTGAACTACTATTTCTAAGAAAACAACTTCACCAACTGTTTTTTCTTGATAAATCTGAATATCTGTATATAAGCGGAGTTTCCAGAGTGCCTTCATGGCTTTTGATATTTCTGGACCAGGGATTCGGATTTTATCGCCAATTTTCAGACCAGAGATAGCGATAATAGCGTTTTCATCACTAAATTCGGCACCAGATACCTTTATACCACCAATTTCATAGTCTTTGGGTTCTGCATAAGGAGCAATATTGGCATCCGATACTTGACTAAATACAGTTGCTGTGCTCAAAAAAGTACAACATATGAGGAGTAAAAATACTATTCGTTTCATTAAGTATGACATTATTGTGATGTATTGGATCGTTTTACCGGCAATACATAAATGTAAATTGACCGCAAATGTACGAAAATGATTGCTTAACCATTCAAATTACAAACGAGTTAATCTGCTTCTCGTTGTATACAACGCAAAAAAAAGAAATTCGGTTGGTAATGTTGGTCTTCTAAGGGATATTATCAGACGATTAAAAGTTAAAGTGTGTTAAAAATCGAGAATCAAAGTGGAAATACAAATCAAATGAAAAGTCTAAACCTACTAATTGGCTGTTTCATAGCAAATTTATTTATTTAAATTGTCAGTTCACTTGTTCGCTAGTCATTCCAAATCGTCGTTCTCGATTTTGAAAATCGAGAATAGCTTGATAAAAATGATTTTTTCTAAAGTCTGGCCAAAAAACAGGTGTAAAGTATAATTCTGAATAAGCAATTTGCCAAAGTAAAAAGTTGCTTATTCGAGTTTCTCCACTAGTGCGGATCAAAAATTCGGGATCAGGAATATTACGAGTGCTTAGTGCCGACTTAAAAACGTCTTCATTAATTTGATCAATTGCTAAATTATCAGTTTTAACCTGATGAGCAATATCTTTAACGGCTTCGATGATTTCCCATTTGGCACTATAGTTGAGCGCCAATACGAGTGTCATTCGTGTATTCGTTTTTGTATTTTCGATAGCTTCTAAAAGAGCATCTCTACTTTTAGTTGGCAACTTATCAATATCTCCAATAGCATTTAAGCGGATATTATTTTTATTAAGTGTTTCCACTTCTTTTCGAATCGTTTCGACCAATAAAGTCATTAATGCATTTACCTCAAACTTAGGACGATTCCAGTTTTCTGTTGAAAAAGCATAGAGTGTCAAATATTCTATTCCTAACTCTGCAGCTGCTTCTGTCGTTTCACGAACAGCTTTTACACCATTACGGTGACCAAATACACGTGGACGACCATGCTGTTTTGCCCAACGACCATTACCGTCCATAATAATGGCAATATGTTTTGGCAACTTATCAATGTCAATTTGGTCTTTTAAATCCATTTTCTTATGCTGAATAGGTTATTGAACTAAGTAATATTTCAACAAAAATACAAAAAAGAACGCTAAAAGTACTTTGCAACAAAAGAGATTGAGAATCGTAGGATTATTTAACTTTCAAAAAAGGTGAGATAAGTCCTTTTTCTTGCTAAAATAAGGAAACAATTGTACTTTTAAGTTTTGGCAATAAAACCTATAAAAACAATAGATATGAAGTTCAATGATTTTGATTATAAACGACCCGAATTAGAAAATTTCACTACGGTTTTTGATGAAAACTTAAAGCAATTTATAGAGGCAGATACCTTCGAAAAACACGATTATTTTTTTGAACGTATTTACGAAAAACAGAAGGAGTTTTTGTCGATGTACAATATTTGCCATATCCGTCACACAATCGATACAAAAGATGGGTTTTATGAAAAAGAAAATTCCTTTTTTGATCACAATAAACCAGCTTTTGATTCCAAAAAAATAGAATTTTATAAAGCACTATTGGCTTCGCCTTTCCGAAAAGAGTTGGAAGCCAAATGGGGTAGCCAGTTATTTGTAATAGCAGAGTTGCAACTCAAGACTTTTAAGCCTACTGTCTTGGAAGACTTACAAGAAGAAAATAGATTGGGAAGTGACTATACGAAAATAAAAGCTGCTGCCAAAATAGATTTTAAAGGCGAAGAATTTACACTTTCTACTTTACTACCTAAGGAGTTGTCTAAAGATCGGACAACTCGTAAAGAGGCTAGTAATGCACGGTGGAATTTCTTCTCAGAAAAGGCATCTGAAGTTGAAGAGATTTTTGACCAACAAGTCAAGATTCGACATAATATTGCAAAAAAATTAGGCTTCAAAAATTTTATCGAATTAGGCTATGCTCGAATGATGCGTTCGGACTATGACAAAGAAATGGTTGCTCGCTTTCGTCAACAGGTTAAAGACTACGTTGTACCTATTGCAACAGAGCTATATGAACGTCAACGAAAACGGTTGAATCTGGATAAACTAAAATTTTACGATGAAGATTTTCGATTTGTATCTGGTAACCCAACTCCTAAAGGTTCGCCAGAATGGATTGTCGAAAATGCGAGAAAAATGTATGCTGACTTGTCGCCTGAGACCAATGAGTTTTTCGAATTTATGATTAATAATAACTTGATGGATTTGGTGAATAAAAAAGGTAAGGCAATGGGGGGCTATTGTACTTTTATTAGCAAATATAAAGCACCATATATCTTCTCCAACTTTAATGGTACGAGTGGTGATATTGATGTATTGACACACGAGGCTGGTCACGCCTTTCAAGTCTTCTCGAGCAGGGAAGTAGGTATCGACGAATACAATTGGCCAACCTATGAAGCTTGCGAAATTCACTCAATGAGTATGGAGTTTTTTACTTGGCCTTGGATGCACTTGTTTTTTCAAGAAGATACAGAGAAGTATCAATTCTCTCACTTGTCTGGTGCTTTATTATTCTTGCCTTATGGTGTTGCGGTGGATGAGTTTCAACATTATGTGTACGAAAACCCAAACATTACTACAAAAGAGCGTAACCAAGCATGGCGAACAATCGAAAAGAAATATTTGCCACATAGGGATTATGACGGAAATGAGTTTTTAGAAAATGGCGGCTACTGGCAACGTCAAAGTCATATTTTTCTTAATCCGTTTTATTATATAGATTATACCTTGGCTCAAATTTGTGCTTTCCAGTTTTGGAAAAAAGATAGAGAAAACCACGAAGCAGCTTGGGCAGATTATGTAAGTCTATGTAAAGTAGGTGGCAGCCAATCGTTTCTTGAATTAGTGAAATTGGCAAATCTTAACTCTCCTTTTGAAGAAGGTTGTGTGGAGGAAGTTGTAGGAACGATAAAGGCTTGGTTGGATCAAGTGGATGACTCTTCATTTTAAAAATAACTTATTTTGGAAAATGAAATAGAGAGGTCAATAGCATCTAAGGTGCTGTTGACCTCTCTTTGTATTGTGCCGAGTGATTTCAAGAAAAAGTCTTATCTTAGACCATTACAAAATTCATAATACTGCTTGCTACAAATGAAATTTACTTGGAGAATACGACTTGTTTTACTATATCTAAAATACATTCAGAATAAACAGATTCACAAAATGTCTGCTAAGGAAGCACGCCGTTATTCCGATGGAGCTAGTGCATCTATTTTTTTGCTGGAGTATCCTCCTATTTCTTTATTTAAGGTTTTTGATAAGACAATAGCTGGTCGCAATGGCGATATCCCAATTAGAGTTTATCAAGCAATAGACGGAAAAAATCTTCCTATAATCGTTTACTTTCATGGTGGAGGATTTGTGTTGCGAGATATTGATTCGCACGATAAAGTTTGTCGAAAAATTGCAAAAGATAATAAAGCAATTGTGATTTCTGTAGGTTATCGTTTAGCACCTGAACATAAATTTCCCAAGCCTTTACATGATTGTTATGATGCTACAGTATGGGCAGCTGAACATGCTGCTAGTCTTAATGCAGACTCTGACCGAATTGTTGTGATGGGAGATAGTGCAGGTGGTAATTTAGCTTCGGCTGTTTGTATGATGTCGAGAGATTTAGGTGGTCCTCAAATTTTACATCAGGTGCTCATTTATCCTTGTACAGATGGTCGATTGATTCAGCCTTCTGTCGATCAGTTTGGAGAAGGGTACTTATTGACCAAAAAAATGATGCGATGGTTTTTGGATCATTATATGTCGAAACCTGAAGATGTTTATCATCCTTACTTTTCGCTTTTATTAGCAGAAGATTTAAAAAACCTACCTCCTGCATTTGTCATCACCGCAGAGTATGATCCACTAAAAGATGAAGGGCGTGCATATGCCAAACGACTAGAGGAAGCAGGAAATAAAGTTCGCTATAAAGACTATGAAGGAATGATTCATGCTTTTATTAGTATGCCAAAAGTTTCTCCTATAGTAAAGGGGTGTTTTAAAGATATTCAGACAGAATTAACGAAAGTACTTCAAGTAGAAGCCGTTAATTAATCTGCACTTTCCTTTTGCAAAAATAATAACCATTCTTTTTTT
>JAHDIP010000193.1 GCA_020630735.1 Saprospiraceae bacterium
TATTTTTTTGCTATAAAAATTAAATGTGTTTGATTAGTATCTTTTTTGGGATAGTCTTTTTTCATTAATCTTATTAGTTCGAAATTAGTAGCCTTTAATAAATCTGTCAAATAATTTTCATGGTAATAGTATACAAAAGTTTTGTCGCCTGTACTTCCTGTTTCAAATCTCGACTTTTTGTAATCACCTTCGATAGTACTAAAGTAAAACAGACCATTAGTTTTCAAAAGAGTATAAGCATCTTTCATCAACTTTGTAACATCTTCTTTTGATAAATAAGGCAAACAAAAACCGCACATGATAGCATCAAATCTATCTGTTAGTTGATCAATAGCTCGACAATCCATTACGCTAAAATTAGCCATCGGATTATTTTCTTTGGCTAATGTAATCATGTTGGGAGCAATGTCAATTCCGAGAACTTTAAAATCGGGTCGCTGCGCTAATAAGTATTTTGTAATGTTTCCAGGACCACAACCTATCTCTAAAATAGCAGCATTCGATTCTTTTACTTGTTCACAAAACAACGCATAAGAATCGTTATACAGCTCCAAATCCATAAATTTATCTTGGTAGAGTGAAGCTATTTTATTCCAAGTTTCAAAAGTCGTTTTGTATCGATCCATAAAAGATGCCCTTATTTAAAAGGCTCTATCAAGGTTACATTTTCATCGTCTACAGATGGACCATAGGTTGCAGGAGTTGGGATGTTTAATATCCGAAGGTAAACACCCAACTGTGCTCGGTGATGAATAAAATGATTAAGGCAAAATTTTCGGACGACTTCTTTTTTAGGTAAGGTAAATAGAATATGGTCTCCATATTTCATCGACCATTTTTTTTCAAAATCTTCTACTTTTGCTTCTTTAAGTACTTCTTCCGCTTCTGCTAATAAGCCATCAAAATAAGATAAGAGTTCCTCGGTCGATTCTATTTTTTTAGGTTCGAAGCCCATAAAGTTTAAATCATCTTGTTGTAAACAAGCTTTCCACCATCCTAATATTTCGGCAACATGAATTGCTAGTCGTCCGAGTTCTTCTGATTTTTCATGCGGTTTGAAAGACGCTTTATCAAAAGGAACTCGTTCTAAAAATCTACGCGTGACTGCTGCTTCTTGTTGTAGTTCGTTGAGCAAATTTTCTACTAATGTCATTTTCTGCTTTTCAGTTTTTAATCTTCAAATATAGTCAATTAGATTTGTTAATGATGATGTCCTCCTCCGCCTTCCGCTTTTTGCAAATGACTTTGAAGGTAGTAAGCGCCTTGCGTTACAATTTTATCACCATTATGAATTTCGTCTAAAGGCGTAACTTGTACATAGCCTAACTGTCTTGCACCTGTTTTTACTTCTAGTCGAGCAAAGGTAATTTCCTTCTGTTGATCTTCTTGCTTAGGTGTTTCCATATTTTCTTTTTCCCACAAGAAAACAAATTCTCGTCCTTCCGCTCTTACTACTGCATTTTCTGGCACAGTTTGAACCGTCGTATTCTTTACATCAATCAAGGCATTAATGTACATTCCTGGAATAAGGTTAGTGTCATTTTTTTCGATATCGGCATGAACGGCGACAGACTTGGTATCACTTGCAAATGATTTTCCAATATTATAAATTTCTCCTTTGATTTCTTGATTTGATTGATTGGTCAGAATAAAACGAACCGTTTGTCCTACTTTTACTCGTGCTAAATCTTTTTCATAAACGAGTAAGTCAACATGCATTTTGCTATTATCCACAATTGAAAACATCGCTCTACCAGCATCTGCATTAGCACCTATTATGACGTTTACAGCTGTTACATAACCGCTTATTGGAGCAACAATAGAAAGCATTGAAGAGTTTCCCCCTCCTAATTGAATACCGTTTCCAAAAGAATTAATCGTTTGTTCAATCAAAGCTATTTGCTCTTTTACTGATCTGATGCGAGCAACTTCTACTTGTAAATCGGCATTTACTTTTTCAAAAACTTTTTGAGCAGTGACCTTATCGTTCACTAAAGCTTGTTGTCGATCATACTCTTTTTGCAAATACACTTTATTCGCTTCAGCTATTGAAAGTTCTTCTTCTAGTTCAGATTTATTGAGTACTAAGTTTGCTTTATCCAGCAAAAGTCTTTTATTTTCTAGCATTATTTTTTCGTATTCCAAGCTAAGTAAGGTACCTAAAACCTGCCCTCTTTTTACATAATCACCCTCTATTACTTCGATTGATTTTATAGTGCCCGCTACAGGCATACTCACTTCTGCTTGGTCTTGTGGATCTAGTTTGGTATAACCATTGGCATGAATCACATCGCTCAGATTTTTGAGTTCAAACCATCCTGTATCTATTTCTGCGTTGAGGTATTGAGCCTCATTTAAGTGAACAGTTTTACCCTCTCCATGATCGTTATGTGTTGTTGTATCCGTATGTCCGTGATTATGTCCTGCATGATCGTGTCCACTATGGTCGTGATGACAAGCAAGTGACCCTACAAAAAACATAGTCAACAAAATGATCTGAGCTATTTTATAGATTGAAAAATTCATTGTTTAGTGTTTTATGTACCGTTCAGAATAATAATACAGAATCGGTAGAATAACTAAGGTTAAAAAGGTAGCGGTAATAAGTCCGCCGATGACAACGGTTGCTAGTGGTTTTTGTACTTCGGCTCCTGCACTAATACTTAATGCCATTGGTAAAAAGCCTAGAGATGCTACAGAAGCTGTCATGACTACGGGGCGTAATCGGACGGCTGTACCGATCCGAATACGCTCTAGTATATCTGTCATCCCTTCTCCTTTAAGTTGGTTGAAATAAGCGATCAATACAATCCCATTGAGCACTGCTACACCGAATAAAGCAATAAAGCCTATGCCTGCCGAAATACTAAACGGCATTCCTCTCAACCATAATGCAAAAACACCTCCGATAGCAGATAATGGAATTGCTGTAAAAATAAGTACCGATTGTAGTACACTATGAAAGGTGAAGTAGAGCAATACAAAAATCAGCGCAAGCGCAATTGGTACGGCTACCATTAAGCGACTTTTAGCCCGTTTTAAATTTTCGAATTGCCCAGCATAACGAACATAATAACCCGTCGGTAGTTTGATTTGTTGATCAAACTTTGTCTGAATTTCATCGACAACACTTTCGACATCACGCCCTCGTACATTAAAGCCAACGATGATACGCCGCTTTCCATCTTCTCGGCTAATTTGTGCAGGTCCTCGCTGATAGGATACTTCTGCCACTTGCCCGAGCGGAATTTGATTCCCTGAAGGTAAACTAATGTATAGATTGTCAATATTCGAAATGTCTTGTCTAAATGGTTCTGCCAGTCGAACGACTAAGTCAAACTTCTTTTCTGACTCATAAACCACTCCAGCCTTACTTCCTGCAAAGCCCATGCTGACTGCTTGATTCAAGTCAGACACATTGAGCCCGTAAAGCGCAAGTTTATCTTTATTGTAGTCTACTGTTATTTGTGGCAAACCCGATACCGCTTCTGCCCGAGCATCTTCTACGCCTTCGACACCTTGGATAATAGTAACCACTTCGTCGCCATAAGCGACTAGTCGTTCGATATCATCACCAAATATTTTGATACCAACATCCGACCGAACACCTGTCATCAATTCATTAAAACGCATTTGGATCGGTTGTGAAAATTCAGTTGTTACTCCAGGCAAATCATCGAGTGCTTTTTCCATTTTTTCAAACATCTCTTGCTTGGTTGAAGCTGAAGTCCATTCTTTTTTATCCTTCATAATGACCATTACATCAGCTACTTCCATCGGCATCGGATCAGTAGGAACTTCTGCACTACCAATTTTGGAAACGATCTGTTCTACTTCTGGAAATTTTTCTAGTAGAATTTTCTCTGCTTTAGTAGTTGTAGCTATTTCTTGTTCGAGTGAGCTGCCTGGCGGAATGATCACGTGTGTTGCAATATCTCCTTCGGATAAGGTAGGTATAAACTCGCCTCCTAAGGTAGAAAAGACATACAAAGCAACAACAAATAGTAAAACCGTCAGACCTACAACCAACCACTTTAATCGCATCGCTGCTTCTAGTATTGGCGTGTATAATTTTTGTATGAATGCAATAATTCTATCTGATAAGTTTTCTTCGTGTCCTGTTTCTTTACTCAAACATAAAGCACTCATCATAGGTACATAAGTCAATGAAAGGATAAAGGCTCCAAGAATTGCAAAAGCTACTGTCTGAGCCATTGGCGTAAACATTTTTCCCTCAATACCTACTAAGGCTAAAATGGGTAAATAAACAATTAAGATAATGATCTCGCCAAAGGCTGCACTACTTCGAATATTTGATGCCGCAGCATATACTTCATCATCCATTTGTTGGCTCGTTAACTGGCTACTAGATTTATTGCTTTGCAGACGATGAACAATAGCTTCTACAATAATAACTGCACCATCTACAATCAATCCAAAATCAATAGCACCCAAACTCATCAAATTTCCACTGACTCCAAACAGGCGCATCATGGTAACTGCAAAAAGTAAGGCAAGAGGAATGACACTTGCCACGATTAACCCTGCTCTCCAATTTCCAATCAATAAGACAAGGATAAAGAGAACGATCAAGGCCCCTTCAATGAGATTTGTCTGAACGGTAGAAATAGCCCGATTAACTAATTTAGTGCGATCCAAAAAAGGCTCAACTAGCACACCTTCAGGAAGTGTCTTTTTGATTTCTTCCATTCGTTCTTTTACGAGCGTTACAATCTCTGCACTATTTTCTCCTTTGAGCATCATCACTAATCCACCAACAACTTCGCCTTTTCCATCTTTAGTCGTTGCACCATATCTAACGGTATTTCCAAACTGTACCTTAGCCACATCTCGCACTAATACAGGAACATCGTTTTTTGTCTTGACAACTATTTTAGAAATATCTTCTAAAGAACCTATCATTCCGATACTACGAATGAAATAAGCATAAGGCTTTTTGTCAATGTAGGCTCCACCAGTATTTTCGTTGTTTCGACTCAGGGCATCAAAAACTTCTGCCATCGTAATCCCCATACTTTTGAGCTTGTCGGGATTGACTGCAACCTCGTACTCTTTTAAGACTCCACCTAGTGTATTGACTTCCGCTACTCCTTTTGTCCCTAGTAGTTGAGGAACAATTATCCAGTCTTGGATAGAGCGCAATTCCATAATATCGATTTCTTTTTCAAACCCTTTTTTGGTAGAAACCGTATATTGATAAATCTCTCCTAAGCCTGTACTGATAGGAGCAAGTTCTGGTGTTCCAAAGCCTTCGGGTATTTGTTCTTCTGCTTCTTTTAGGCGTTCGGTAATTTGTGTTCGCGCCCAATAGATATCAACATCTTCTTCGAACACAACCGTTACTATACTTAATCCAAAGCGACTGACTGATCGAAGCTCTACAATTCGAGGTATCGACTTAATCGCTAACTCTATAGGATAAGTAATAAACAACTCTACCTCTTGGGTTGCCAAGTTGGGAGTAGTTGTTAATATTTGTACCTGATTATTGGTAATATCTGGTAGCGCATCAATAGGTAAATTCTTTAACGAATAGGTACCTACTGCTATCAAAGCAATCACCATTATTCCGATAACAAACTTATGCTTAATCGAATAAGCTATGATGTTATCAAACATGTATTATTCTTTGTGTTTTTGTTAAATATTAAACCTGTTTCTAGATAGTAAGGTTACATTGAACATTTACTATTTTAGGTCTGGACATAGGTATCCACAAAAAGTGATTTAACTAAGGCTTGGCGGATGCCAAATAGATTCTTGGTAAGAAAAGGAGTAGTTGTTCTGGTAAGAAAAAGAATAACTATAATTTAGATTAGTCAAAACGACTGTATAATCTATTAGCTGAGGTATGGTAAAGCTAATTCCACAGCAAGTACAGATACATAGAGGTGTACAATGATCTTTTTCATCTTCAGAATGATTGTGTTCTAAAGACATTTCTGCATCGCAAGTCATAGCGTCCGAACATGGAACTATGGCTAGTGCGAAAAAGAAAAGTGCTAATATGAATGCTATATATCTCATCTATTCTTTACAAAGATATACCTTGTGTTTCTATGATGCAAGTTTTATTTGTTACGACTATAAAAGACCTTTTGATGAATTATTAGCCTTAATTCTTGTTTGGATTTGTTTTAGTAAAGCTTAAATAATATATTGCAGAATTCTGTTGAAAAGATATCTATAAACAAGGAATGAGATAATCATTCTTAAAAAAACTAATCTATGAAATTTAAGTTTTTATACATGTTATTTGGTATTGCTCTTTGTGCCTTCATGTTTTTAGGTAACTCAGATGGAAGAGCTGATTCTCAAAATTGGGGTAATACAGGTGCGCCTGGAGATGAAACCTTAGCAAACGGCAATCCGAGAACTTGCCAGAGCTGTCATAATAATAGCGCCACAACACAGGTTACATTAAGTATTGATGTAGTTGATGCCGAAGGCAATAATATTAATGACATAGGTTATGTTGCTGGAGAAACCTATGATGTTACTGTTACTGTAAATGTTGCAGCAGGTTCTCCTGCTTTATATGGCTTCCAAATGGTCTGCCTCAATGCAGAAGAAGGTGAAGATGGCAACGATGTTCCTTCGTGGTCTGATTTAGGTGCTAATGTAAAAATGGCTATTGCTTCTAATACTAATCGAACCTATGTGGAGCAGAATGGTCCTAGTACATCAAACGTCTTTACGATGAAATGGATGGGACCTCCTACGGGTTGGGGAACAGTTACTTTTTACTCTTGTGGAAATGGTGTGGATAATAATGGGATGACTAGTGGTGATGCCGCTGCTTGTACAACACTTTCTTTAGTAGAACGTACTGCTGTAAGTACAAACAATTTAGCTCAACATGTCAATCTTTCTATTGCTCCAAACCCTGTTGCAGAGACACTGAATCTTCGTATGGATAGTCAAACAAAAGAGGCTATAGAATTACGTATTTTTGATAATGCTGGTTGTATGGTTTTGGCAAAATCAATGACATTGAATATCGGTGAAAATAATACTGCTATTGACCTGAGCTTTTTAGCAACAGGTCACTATACTGTTCAATTACAAAACAATGAAGGAAAAATTTCGAAGCAAGTAATTAAGCTTTAAGAATGTGTTCCTGACACAAAAAAGGGTGAACGATATTTGTCGCTCACCCTTTTTTGATTGCCTATAAAAGCGTTTAACTAACTTCTGCCTTTTGCTCCAATTCTTCTTCGATATTCGCAATAACACTTATCGTATTTTCGTAGGTTTCGCTCATCGCAGCGGTATTGTCCATACCTGCATAAAGGGCTGTTTCGCAGGTGCGATTGATTTTCAGGAAGCTTTCGATATTTGCTTCACTTACCTTTAGTGATTGTAGTTTTTCTTTGACATTATTTTTGGTCAGTTCAGCGAGTGGAATATTTAGCTTGTTGGAAGTGTAGCCAAACATGGCTTGAGCTACTTCTTCGTAAAAAGCTTTGCTCTTATTTTGCTCTAAATATTCTTTAGCTTTTGATAGACGTTTTCGAGCAATTTTTTCTGCACGCCGACTTCGTAATATTTCGGGGTCAACATCATTTCGCTTTGCATCCAATCGTTGTTTGAACAAAACACCTCCTAGTAACAAAAATGGTAAAACGCTTAATACCCAAAATGGAATAGAACCAAAGAATTTTCCACTTTTTGTTTTTAAGTTCGTTTCTGTTTTGATAAAACGAATATCTTCTTGAACAGTAGTAGGCGTTTTACTCGCTACATTTTTATCGGAACCTTTCCGAACAAATATTTGAAATGTTTCAGGAGCTAAGGTGATGTATTTTAGACTATCGGTATCGAAATAGCTAAAAGCGGGTTTGAAGGTAAAGGATCCTGCTTTCTTCGGTAGTACTAAATATTCCCATACTTTCCGTCCTGTTAATTGACCATTTTCTTCTAAGGAGTTTTCTTCTATTACACGTGGTTCGTAGACTTCAAAACTTTCTGGTACAATTAGTTTTGCTGGTTGTAACCGTTTCATATCTCCGTTTCCACTCAAAGACATGTATAATGAAAAAGCATCATCTGTTGTCACAGAAGTTTTGTTGAGCGAAGAACCTAAACCATACTTTCCAACAGCTCCTGTAAAGGTTTCGGGTGGATTAGGAGGCAATTGGTTGACACTTATTTTGACGGGTTCTGTTTCTACTCTAAAAGGCTTTGACCGAGGACGGCTAAAAAAGCCTCTAGGCTTTGGTGCATTCGGATCTTTGATACCTAAAACTATCGTCATAGGGTCTATTGTCAATAGTCCTGCTTGTTGAGGAAAAAGGGCTACTCGTTTTAATACTTTAGTAGTGAACTGATTGCCATCAACCACCTCTTTCAATACTCGTCCATCATATTGTCGAACATTTTGAGGATAAAAGCCATCGTATTCTGACTCTGTTTTGATGTCGTAATTATTGATATCAACCTTGGTGTACAATTTATAATCTACTACAACTTGTTGTCCTATTCGAGCCTTCGTTGTATTGACTTCTGCCTTTACATAGACTTTTTCACCTAATTCAGAATCTAACTCTGCTTGGGTAGTTGCTGTCGATTGCTTGCCTTTTACTACCTTGATCCGCAAGGCATTCGTTTTTATCTTTTTTCCTTTTACAACAATAGTCGCAGGAGGTATAGTAAAAGTACCTGTTGCTTTTGCTTGCAACATATAACTATACGTCATACTTTTTGTCACATTACCATTGATGATCTGCATACTATTCGATGTATTGGGCCCGCTTAGTACTTTGAATTGAGTAAATTTTGGTGGTTGAAAATTTTTGCCATCACCATTATGTAAGGTGAACTCTATATCACAGGTATTCCCCAACACAAGTTCTTTTGCATTACTTGATGCTACAAAACGAGTTTGTGCCAATAAGAACATTGGTACTAAAAATAAAGTGATGGTATAAACTAACTTTTGACGCATATTTGTTGTCCGTTATTAAACGTAGGTTTAAATTCGATAGGTCTTTCGTTTTTTCTTTGCTTTCTTTTTGGGTTCTATTTCTTTTCTATCCTCTTTAAAAAAATCTCCTGGGCTTCGAAAATCAAAATTAAATTCATTTTTTCGATTCGGCTTTTGAATAATGCCATCAGGATTTGGAACGACTAAAAGCTCTACAGGTTTCGTTTCTAAAAATTTGCCGTCTACTTCTATGCTTGCTGGTTCTATGTAATAAGTGCCAACATCTTTAGGCTGTAAGAAATACGAATAGGTAAAACTTCGAGTTGTCTCGCCATTGATCATTGAAAAGCTTGAGGAGCTATTCGGTCCACTGATAATATCAAAGCCTTCGAAATTGGGGTTCGTAAAGGTTCGACCATCTGCATTTTCTATTATAAAAGAGACTTCTATCGTATTGCCTAATAAAATAGAATCGTTACTCACTTCAACAGTGAATTTTTCTGTTTGCCCAAGCATAGTCGTTGTGAAAACTAAAAAGCAGGCTATGAGAGTATTTAGTTTTTTCATTTGTATACGTTTTATATTTCTACCAATCTTTATCGGGGTGTTTAGCATTTTTTGTTTTTGCTTTTCGCAGTTTTTCTTGCACCTTTCGTTCTTCGTCTTCCATAATTTCTAGCAACTTTCTAGCTTCCTCTTTATTTAGATCTTTTTCTTCCGCTTCTTCTGCCCCTTGGGCTTCCTGTTCTTCACCTTGTTCACCTTCTTGCTGTTGTTGTTGCTGCTGTTCTTGTTCTTCGCCTTGTTCACCTTCTTGTTGCTGTTGTTGATTTTCTTGACTTTCGCCCTCTTGTTGTTCTTGCTGCTGCTGTTGTTGATCTTGATCTTGTTCATCGTCGCTAGGCTCTCCTTGTTGTTGCTGCTGTTGTTGTTCCTGCTGCTGCTGAATTTGCTTTAACACTTGTTGAGTCAAACCTAAATTATTTTTCGTATCCATATCTTTAGGGTTGAGACGAAGGGCATTTTTGTAGGCTTCTACTGCGCTCTTCAAATCTTCCATCGCATCATCTTGAGCTTCAGGGTCTTGCTGTTTATTTTGTGCATTATAGATATGAGCATTGCCTAAATTGTGATAGGCTTTGGCTTTGAGTTCGTCGTCTTTTGCTAATAAAGCAGCTTCTGAGTAATGCTTTACCGCTTCATCATATCGCTGTTGTTGATAAATGGCATTACCCAAGTTATATTTTCCCTTTTCGGAATTACCGTCTTTTTCGAGTGCTTTACGATAGTGTTCTTCTGCGGTTGTAAAGTTTTCGCTTTTATAACTTGCATCGCCATTTCTCAAATGACCATGTGCGGATTGTGCAAATGTTGTATTTGCTAAGAAAATTAACCCAATTAATATGCTACAAAATTTCATTTCTTAAAAGCAGTTTTAGAACGGGTATACCTGAAAGATGAATTACTTTAATTTAAGAAGTTCCTTGCTAATGAATTCTTCTTTATAATAAAAAGTGAAGGGTTTTGATTTTGGCATTTGCCTACGGCGTCCTTCTTTTTAGTTCACACCTGATTATCCTTGGTGTTCATGAATCTTCGATTTCATTGATAAAAAGAAGGCAAAAATCTAGGAAATATAAACTCACTCTATATACTCTTTGATTCCCCGAATCAAGCCAGCGCTTTAGTATATTTCCGAGCCTCCCGCCACTTGGTTCGCAATACTTCATATGCGATTTGTAGAAATAGGTCGAAGACCTATTTTACTAAGCTGATGATATTTAGCTTTGAGGTATACCCTATGTTTTACTTTTTCCATGTCTATATAACATCGAAATAATTAAAAGTTCTTTTTAATTAGATACTTCGATTACGCTTTAAATATATCTTTTCCTTCAAGCCACTTACTTTTTCTATACGATAGTAAAAACTCGATAACTAAAAACAATAAAGCAAAGACAAGGAAATATTGAAAATAACTTTCGTATTCGTTAAATAAGCGTTGTTCAAATTCTCGTTTTTCGATTCGATCTATACGATCTTGTAGCGCATCTATCACTCCATCACTATTCGCAAGATTGAAATATTCGCCACTACCTGCTTCCGCCAGATCACGAAGCATTTGTTCGTTTAGTTTTGACTTTACAGGATTTCCCGTTTTGTCTCGTTTATGATCTATACGTCCACCAATATTAAGAGGAATTAATGCGCCTCCCGGTGTTCCTACACCAATGGTAAAAATAAGCAAACCGTTTTCATGTGCTTCTTTCGCTCGTTGTAATGTTGCTTCATCATGGTCTTCACCATCGGTAATGATAATGAGTGCTTTATGATGTTTGTTGTCTTCTTCAAACGAACGTTCTGCCAAATCAATTGCCTCGTATATCGCTGTTCCTTGTGTAGGAGCCATGGAAGGATTTGCACTTTTTAAGAATAATTGTGCTGCTGCATAATCCGTCGTAAGTGGCATTTGCAAATATGCGTTCCCTGCAAAGATGATAGTACCTAATCGTTCACCCTTTAGTCGTTGGATAAGTTTTTGAGTAAACTGTTTTGCTCGTTCTAGTCGGTCGGGACTAATATCTCGAGCATACATACTAGTCGAAACATCTAAGGCAATAAAAATATCGGCACTTTTCTTTTTGACTTTTTCTTTCTTTGTTCCCCACTGAGGATTTGCCCATCCTACAATCAAAAATGAAAGGGATAATAATAATAAGACGAGTTTCGATATATGTTTGTACTTCGACATCTGTGGCATCAAACGAGCCATTAGTGTTGTATCTCCAAATTGGGCAATAGCACGCTTGCGTACTTGCCACATCAAGATGAAAAGTACGATCAATATTGGTATGCCGATGAAGGCGTATAAATGTTCTATGTGTTCAAAACGAAACATAAGTTCTTTTTCTACAAATTTAATTTACAAGGTACTAAT
>JAHDIP010000194.1 GCA_020630735.1 Saprospiraceae bacterium
CCTTCGTATGTGCTTGATTAATCATATAACTAGATCATAGTAGTACTGTGACGATTTAGCCCAGACTTTATTTCTGACATTAGGAATGAAAAAGATGACGTCACAAAATCATCATGTGGAGGTTATACTGGGTGAAACAAATATTACAATTAACTATAAATCTATAATTATGAATTCCAAGTCTCTAATATTATTATTTAGCGCATTGCTTCTCTGTGTTTTTACGTCTGGTGCTCAAATCAAAGTAGATCAGAACAACAATGTAGGAGTTGGAAACCTTACTCCAAGCGAAAAGTTGGATGTGGATGGTAATGTAAAGATTTCTGGTTCCATTCTCAATGCTAACGGAAATGCCGGCTTGTCTGGAGAAGTGTTGACTTCAGATGGTGCTGGCAATTTCACATGGAGTCCCTCTTCTACATTTGCTTGGTCATATACCGGCAATACTATTACCAACCAAGAGTTTCTAGGTACTATAAATCAACAAGACTTAGTATTTAAGACTAATAACGAGACAAGACTTATCATAGATGATGAGGGCAGGATTCTGACACGGCCCTTTGGGACTGACCATAATTTTATAGTAGGTCAAGATGCTGGAAACTCAAACATTTCTAGTGAGTTTAATACTATCATTGGATATTCTGCTGGATTAAACCTCGCAACAGGTGAATATAATACCCTACTTGGAAGAGAAGCTGGAAGCGGATTAGTAAGTGGTCATTATAACAATTTCATCGGTTATCGCGCTGGTCAATCCAAAACGCAAGGAAATCATAATAATTACTTTGGAGCTAATGCAGGAAGATTAAGTACTAATGGATCATACAATAATTATTTAGGATACCAAGCCGGTTACAATGCTGGAGGAAGTCACAATAATTTTATTGGAATTAATGCAGGACACTCTAATGTAAGTGGTGATTATAATAATCTCATAGGTCTTTATGCAGGTCGGTTGAGTACAGGAGGATCGAATAATTTCTTAGGTAGATATGCAGGCGAACACAATCAAGGTGATAGTAATATCTGTTTTGGAAGTTACTCGGGTCAATATAATACAGGTAGTAATAATACAACAATCGGCGCTCTTTCAGGTCGTCTGAGAGTTCAAGGCACCAAGAATGTTTTTATAGGGTATAAAGCAGGGTCAGGAGATAGTTCAATTGACTACAGCACCAGTAATAATATTGTCGGTATTGGAACAAATGCAGGTAATCTTTATAATGGAACTGGTAGTAATATGCTTGGATATCTGGCGGGCTTCAATGGAGTGGGAAATAATAATAATCTAATTGGAGTGAATGCTGGCAACGAGATTGATGGCAATACAAACAATGTCATTGGCTATTATGCAGGCTATTATAGCGATGGAAAATTTAACAATCTTATCGGGTATGTAGCAGGCAGGTATAATATTGGTGATTACAATATCATCCACGGTTATAGATCTGGAGAAAATAATACTGGAAGTAGTAATATAATGCTTGGGAAGAGTGCAGGACAATATAATTCTGGTAGTGATGGCCTGATGATTGGAAATTTGGCCGGTCAGAACAACGAAGGAAATAAAAATACCTTTATTGGATGTAATGCAGGATTAACAAACACTACTGGCAACAATAATACTTTCATAGGATCTAACTCGGATGCGACTAACTCAAACCAATCGAATTGTATGGCCATTGGTTACAATGCGCAAGTTGATGAAAGTAATAAAATAAGACTAGGAAATACCTCAATTACATCAATTGAAGCTGAAGTGAATATTAGTACTACTTCAGATGCAAGATTTAAATCCAATGTAAAAGAAGATGTTCCAGGCATAGCTTTCATTCAAAAGTTAAGACCTGTGACTTATACCATGGACACTGAAAAGCATGCTGAACATCTATTGCGTAATGAAAATCCTGAAAAAACAAAAGCAACTCTTGATGAGCTAGACTTCGAACAAGCCAATGCGATAAGAAGAACAGGATTCATAGCACAAGAAGTAGAAGTGGCTTGTCAAGATATCAATTATGATTTTGATGGAGTACACGCACCGCAAGCATCTGAAGAAACTTACTCGCTGGCATATTCATCGTTCATCGTGCCATTAGTAAAAGCAGTACAAGAGCAACAAGGGCTCATCCAAAAGCAACATGAAATCATTGAAGAACAACAAGAAAAACTTCTTGTATTTGAAGAGAGAATTTCAAAACTTGAAGACTGCGGCTGCCATGAACTTGAATTGAGTTTAGAGGATCTTGATTTTGACCAAGATTCTCCTAATATTAAGTCACTTAGCACTGATACCAATTTAAAAATCAAGCTCTACCCTAACCCAGCTACGAATCAATTCAACATAGAGATAGAAGCAAATACTCAAGGAGTTTTTGACTTAGGGATCTACGATCATCAAGGCAGAGTTGTCTTAGAAGACTCAATGTTTCTCAAGCAGGGTAAGAACATTCATTCTGTCCAATGCTCATCTTGGATTCCAGGTATGTATTTCGTGAATACAGGATTCCATGGAATTACAAAATCACATAAAATAATAGTAGAATAGTCAATACTTAGACCTACCAAATTTATTATTTCAATTCTTAAAAGTTTAATGTCATGAGATATTTACTAATAGGCTTGCTATTGGCAATGTGTACCATTATGTTTTCTCAGCCTGTAAATACTTTTACTGGTGATTATGTGCAACCTACTCCAGAAACGGCCGCTATTGGCCACTTCATCGAAAATCCGGTAGGTCCCTTGACAGGAACAGCCAATGTCAATATACCAATTGGTTCTGTCGGCGATGGATCTTTATCCGTTCCTGTTTCTTTGAGTTATAATACTGGTGGCATTAAAGTCGAACAGTTAGCCACAAATGTGGGTATGAATTGGAACCTTAATGCTGGTGGACACCTAAGCCGCATGGTTTTGGGTTTGCCTGATGATGTCACAGATGGAGGTGCATATTTTGGGTATAATGTTTCTGGAAATCTAATGGTAAACAATGGTGGATTACCTCTTGCATTTCAAGAACTGGTGCACCTAGGAACGTTTGATACTGAGGCAGATATATTCTCTTTTTCTGCTGGAAATTATTCTGGAAAATTTTATATCGATAAAGATGGAAATGCGGTTATCATGAATGGTGAGCATATTAAAATCGAAGTCAATTCTGAACCAAATTCAACAAGATGGGATCAATTTATTATTACAACTCCTGAAGGAAATAAGTATTTTTTTGGTATAAGTGAGGATGGAACAGAATCTGCTTTTGAAATAATGAACACATATGCCGAACCGTTTAATCCGAATGACGATCCACTTGGAATAGAACACAAGGTCGGTTGGAAATTACTAACTATCCAAAATCATAATGAAAATGATCAAATTGATTTTGTTTATGATTCTGAGTATTACTCTTACAAACAAAAGGCTAAATGCAAAACGAGAAAAGGAACTCTCATTCTCACTGCTTGGTGTCCTGGCACGTATACCATTGATGATATTGAATGCCCTATTGGTACAGGAAATTTAAACAATTTCATTCATGATGTAGTCGGGTCTAGAATTAAAAGCATTATTGCGCCCACGCAAAAAATTGACTTTGTTTATCAAGATATTCGACAAGATTTGGACAACGGTTTAATCACATCAAATGGCATTGGTCCCGCAAAAGAACTTGACTTAATTCAAGTGTCGAAAGGAAATTCTTCAACGAAATTCCATTTATCGCAGACGTATTACCAAAATTGCGAAGGCGCCACAGTAGAAAGTCACGAGAAGAGATTAAGGTTAAACTCTGTAACCCAAAAAAACGGTGGAGGGACCCAGTCATTACCTCCTTTCGTTTTTTCTTATAAAAATGACTGCTTACCCCACAGAATGTTTTTAGGGCAAGATCATTGGGGGTTCTATAATGCTGCAAATAATGAATCCGAAACGGTACTATGTCCAGAAACCGAAATTCAATCCCCAATAGGCTCAATGACTTTTGGAGGGGCCGATAGAGAAGTAAATGAGACCTTGATGGATCATGGATTACTATATAAAATTGATTACCCTACTGGTGCTTCCCAAGAATTCGAATACGAAGCAAATGAAACACATGAGGAAAAAGTGATTATTGATCCTGACTTGAGGTTGATGTTTTGTGGCCCTGACGTGGATCCTCTTTTTTTTGCATGTGGGTTAGAGCCAAGTTCGGATACCAAAACATTTAGCCCATTGGATATTTCTACTGGTAAATTTATATTAACTCTTTTACCGTATGATCCTGGCAACAATGCTGGAAATGGTTTTAATTATGATTTACAGTACGGATTGACCATCAAAGAGGTGGTAACAGGCAATACCGTTTATAATAACCCCAATGTATTTTCTACTACCGTCACAAATGGCACTGGGCCGTCGAGTTCCTTTGAAATCGAACTAGGGAGTAATGGTTTGAATCTTAGCCAAGGAACTAATTACGAAATAACCATTAGTGTCGCTTCTTCACCAAATGGCTCGCCTAACAATGGCGTAGCAAGACTATGCTTAGAAACTACGGTATTGGACAATATTCCTGTTGGTG
Source organism: Saprospiraceae bacterium (assembly GCA_020630735.1). GTDB lineage: Bacteria > Bacteroidota > Bacteroidia > Chitinophagales > Saprospiraceae > JAHDIP01. The sequence goes on from JAHDIP010000194.1 coordinate 4,565, forward strand.
GAGCAAGAGTTAAGAGCAGCATAGTAAATGATGGATTTTCTACTAATCCTATAATCAAGTCTTACTCATACCATTCTAAATTGGATGCCAGTATTTCTAGTGGATTTTTGTATTCTAAACCTAATTATGGATCATTTTCAGCCGGTTCCGATGGAAACATGTCATACTTTGTTTTTAAGTGGTACCCAAATAGTACTTTACCTCTTCAAGGTTATTCTGGCGGGCACATTAATTACACTTATGTTGAAGAAAAAAATCTAGGAGATAATGCTAAAACTGCTTTTACTTATCGAGTGTTAGATCCAGTATTTGAGGGAGTAGGTACTTTCCCTATAACTCCATTAAAATTAAATTCTAGACATGGAACCCTAATAAAAAAAGAAGATAAATTTGGGCAGATGACTAGGCAATCCATAGAGAACACCTATCATAACTTTTTAACTCCTGTATCTTCTACTCCTCCACCCTTTTCATCATATTCTTCACCAATGTATGCTTATGATCATTTTGCCAAACACGTACCAGGATCACTAGATACATGTTATTTAAATATTTTATTCACAAATCTTTACCAACCCACGCAATCGAGATTATATCAAACTTCAAAAAAGGTTATTCTGGACGAAGTCGAAACCACCACAAGCTATACTTACGACCCAAATTGGGAATTCCTCTATCCGTTAGAGGAATCTTTTACAGACTCGGAAAATAAAATCCGTAAAACTAAATACTTCTATACTGAAGATTATGCAACTGGAGCAGTTAAAACTGAACTGGAAAGTAGAAATATCCAATTACCGGCTTGGAAAACCGAGCAATATGTAGGGAGCACACAAACCGATGGATCCAAAACAACTTTTGCATTCTATGACAATGCAGGCAGTAATCCTTCTTCATCATCTACCCCGCATTTGTATCCGCATATTGTATCAAGATACGAAATGACTTGGAATGCGCCAGGTAACCCGCAATCCAATTCTTGGGTCGATAGACTCACCTTTGACGAGTATGACCTCAATGCCGGCAAACCAAAAAAGTTGACTCAACTGGGATGGGATCCGACGTTTATAGTATACAACGGAGATAAACAAACCACCTCTATTTCCTTCAACCAACACACGAAATCATTTGGTTATCATACAGTATCTAAACTACTCCAAAGTACAACAGAAATAAATGGTGTAACCACATTCTACAATTATGATTCTTTCAATAGATTGAGATCAACCTTAGATAATTGTCGAGGCGTTTCGACGGTATACGATTATCATTTTAAAGATCAGCCCTTAAATGGGATTGGTGGCAGCCAAAACATGAATTTTATAAAAACGACTACTACTTTTCCAAGCACCACTAATCCTGCAAATGGTGGGTCTAGTGCTTTAAGCACCCTAGAAAACTACCTCTATCAAGATGGATTAGGTCGAGAACTGTCCTTGGTAAGAAAAGGGCAAGGACAAAACGGAGGAGATTTAATCGGGTTTAACACCTATTACAGTTCTGGTGCATTGCAAAAAGAAATGGTGCCTACGGAATCCGTAGGTAACAATGGAGCTTTTCTCAATTTGAGTTCTAGCCCATCCTTTACTTTATACAATTATTATAGCGATCCTTTGCGTAGGATCAAAAATGTCACTGACCCTAATGGGTTTACAACACATTATTCGTACGAATCTAATGGTGCGGGAGATGTCACTGGTTATGGAGCCGATCATCTATACCGAACCAAAGTAACTGATCCGGATGGCTTAATTCAACTAAGCTACAAGGATCGGACAGATAAATTAATCTTGACTCAAAATACTGATGGCATTAATCAGAGTAACACCCAAAATTTTTATGATGATAAAGATCGATTGATCAAAATTGTTCCGCCCGGTACTGCGCATGCAAACATAAATTACACCTATACCTATGACGAAGCGGATAATATGCTGACCAAAAAATTACCAGACATTGGAGTAAAAGAATATGCCTACGACATTAGAAACTTAAGCATAGCGCACAAAGATCCATTGATGGTAAGTAATGGTAAATCTTGGTATGTAACGGAGTACGACGCCTATGGAAGACCAAAAAGCGAAGGATTTGGTACTTACAGTGGAGGAGTAGTTAATCTTACAGAACTGTTAATCGAAAATGCCTATGATGGAGATGGCACGAGCAATGCAACCAATCCTGCATACAAAGGTCAGCTTCATTATTCCAAAACAAATATCCTCGATGGGTTTAATCCGAGCCCAAACTATATCGAAGTAGATTATCAATTTGATCCCTGTGGAAGAGTCAGCCAACAAGAAACTACCAACCCACTCCATAACCAACAAACCGTTGATTATATCTATGATAACGCAGATAATATTTTGAACGAAAATATTGATAACGATGCATTATTAGGGACAATAAGCTACGACATTGACCATGCTGGACGAATGATCAACACCTCACTCGTTTCGCAAGGTGCTAGTTTGGCTTGTAGTATAACCTATAATGCAAGAGAGCAAGTGGCACAGAAAACTCTTGGATCTGGTCTGCAAACTTTGGATTACACTTATCTTCCTAATGGTTGGCTCAGTGCAATCAATGCCCCTACAACTGGTAATCAAGCGTTAGTCACCTGCCCAAATGTAAACCCTATTACTACAGGCACTGGTGTAGACGATCTGTTTTATCTAAAACTCAATTACGATCAAGTGACACAAGGAGGTATTGCCAGATCCAATGGCAATATTTCGGAAATGATTTGGCAAACTAAAGGCAAAGCCCCAGAATGGTACACATTCCAATATGACTTCCTCAACAGAGTCAAGGCGGCATCATCTTCTACCAATGGCGCCTACAACACCGCATACACCTATGACGACCGTGGTAATATAATGACATTGCAGCGACAAGGACTGGTGTACAATGGCAGCTGTTATGAATCTCTGCCAATTGATGATCTAAACTTTACCCTCAAAGACAATGGCAATAGCAATCAATACACAGTGATCACGGACAACATCAGCAATTGCCCTGATTTTATCCATCTCAACACGATCGATCAATCCGGTGCCTATGGTGCTCGGATAAAATTAAGCACGGATGCACAATCAGATGGAAATAAACAAATAGACATTCGTGCCGAACAAGATGAAGTGTTAATGGAAGCAGGATTCGAATTTAGTTCGGATGGAGCAGGCACCTTACTGGCTCACATAGATGATTGTCCGCAACCCAATTTGGCAACCACTGGCGGAACGAATCAGATGGGATTTATTCCAAATAACCCGAACGGCTTAGATTATCTCTATGATCTAAATGGAAACATGATCCAAGATCCAAACAAAGGAATGAAGATCTTTTACAACCACAACAATCTTCCGTATCAAGTTATGGATCTCAATAACAACATATTGATCGAATGGTTATACACGGCAGCTGGTCAAAAAATAGAGAAGAAGTCTCATTTATCTGCTGGATTAGAAACCAAAGTATACTACGGTAATATAGAACTGCAAAATGGGGTTTGGGAAGCGATGTATGGAGACTCTGGAAGAATATACAATGCTAACGGCACTGCTAGCTCAGAATATTTTATAAAAGATCACTTGGGCAATACGCGAATGAGTTTCGCAGATAAAAATTCTAACGGTGCGATTGATATCACCTCAGATCCGATTACCTCTGAAGTTTTAGCAGAGACCCATTATTACCCTTTTGGTTTGCAGCAATCAGGTCCATGGATTGAAGCAGCTGGAAGCGACAATGACTATAAATATAATGGAAAGGAATTAACTGATGAGTTTGGACTGAATTGGTTAGACTATGGGGCAAGAATATTTGATCCGATTTTAGCAAGATGGAATTCAATTGATCCTTTAAGCAGTAATATGTCTAATTGGTCACATTATAATTATACATTTAATAATCCAATAAAATATATTGACCCAGATGGAATGAAGCCTATAAGTAGCGACCCTATTAATGGCGGCAGATTACCTATGGCTACTATTTCAGCCAAAAGATGCTATTGCCTTTCAGATCCTAAATTCAGAAGAACTTTACAGGCTGCAGTGAAGGGAGAAGGTTTAAGTATTCTACCTGGTTCTGGTGGTGACACCGAATGGTCAAGGGATATGAAAAATGTTTTCTTTTATACTGCACTTATAGGAGCTACTCCTGCAATTGCATCAGGTATAGGGATGGCAAGTGGTCAATCCGCTACGACAGGTTTATCCATGTCTCTTCGAGGAACTGCCGCATCATTATCTATTGAAATCATGAGCTCTGTTGCAATGGGTTCAAATATCGACTTGTTTGACGCATTTTCAGGTGGAGCTGGAATTTTGGGATATGCCTTTTCACCACTTATTGATTTGGATTCAAAGAATGGTTTAACTACTGCATTTGATAAAGACTTCAAAGATGTTTATTTTGAATATGCTAGTGGAGGCTTGATTAATCGATTTGGTAAGGTGAGTAAAGGTTTTAAGTTGAAATCTTCGCAAGAATTTGCTAAATCAAAGGAATTTGATAAGATTGATTACTATGGATATCATAATAATTTATCACAAGATCTTGCAAAAGAAGCTAACAATAGAGGCATAATAATGAATAATCTATACGAAGCTGCAGAAGTGTCAAAACATACATCAAGTTTTGTATCTAAATCAATACGAAAATGGAAGAAAGAATAGAAAGATTGGCAAAATTTGATATTTGACATTTAATTAGTGGATAGGATTTAAAATAAAGTGCAATAACAATATTAATTCTATACTTATTTGAACTCGCCTTTAGTCTGTCTGATCTAGGCTACATCATAACAAACTCGGAAATTGATATGGTTTCATTCTATGGTTATTTGGATCACAGTCGTGATTATTTTATCAAAAGTTATTTTATATCCCCTAATTGCGATCCTTATTGGGAAGATGCTTGTTATTGAGCTCATGCCATTCATATGGTGAAAGATTTAGTCGAAATTAGTGCATAACAGGCATTTGACTCACTTCTTAATGGGTTAGTTGTTACTTTATTTAAAACTTAAACAAATAAGTTGAACCTACATCACTTTGGGTGTAGGTTTTTTCTTATGTCACACTTCCTTCTGTCACAATCAATAGGTTTTCATGTTATAAAACAAACAGACTTAACACAAAGCATTTATTTATTATGAACAAAGTAATCTTAATATTTTTTGTCGCAGTAGCAGCTAGTCTTCTTTTTAGCAGTAGCACGAAGGACTCAGAAATGTCGACTGAAATATTTGTTTCAGAAACTCTAGAGGCAAATGCTCTCAATGAAACCGAAAATCTCAACCGAATGGAATATGAGGAAGAAGAAATTATTGCGGGCAAAATACTCCCCGTGCACCAATTATGCGATTACGAAATTGAGTGTCTTGGCAATGGAATGTACTCAATTACATTTGATGTGATAGCTCCTTCAATATTGGCAGACTTTACTTTAGGGGATGTTGTTATGACTTTGACTGGCAATCCAATCATATTCTCCTGGCCAGAAGATCAAGTGGAAGATTCTATTGAATTTTATGCTGACATTTTCAATCAGAATCGAACAAAAAGATATTGTACAGCCGATGGAACAATACAAAGATTTTGTGATTGCGATTGCTCTCTAATTGAGACAAATGTCACTTTTCAATTTGGGGACGACAATTGCTGTCTATATAAAGCAGATGTAACAAATGGTAATGCAGATTGCACATTAAAAATTTATCATTATGATGAGCTTCAGGTTACTATTGGCGAAAATAGCTCTAGCATAATACTAGAGGAAGCTTGCAATGGAACCAGTACAGATTTTACTTTTCAATTAATAGATCAAGATGGAAATGTAACTAATTGTGGAGAGCTGGTTTCTCTTAGTCCATTTTGTAATTAACTGCAGTGAATTTATCATATCAGATAAACAATCTAATTCTAAGGTTCCTAGCTGAAGTAATTTGGACCTCAAGCATTAGCTGATTAATGGATCACATCTTAAAGCAATTTTAACTTTAAATTTATTTTTTTATGGAACTCATCAATCAAATATTAGTAGCATTGGGCTTTATTGTCGAAGAGGACATTACAGGCATTTAGACAGTACAATGCTTCTTGTTAGTGAGAAAGAGGTCTGCTTAGAAATAAGTAGATCTCTTATTCATAGAGTAAATACTGTGATCTCATGTCCTTAAACTGCTCCACGACTTTTGTTGGCACAACCAAACTTTCACTCGCAACCAATTTCTTTCTAACCTCTTCTGTCCCAGCCAACTTCTCAAAAAAATTATTATCATTAAAAAACTCCTCCCCTCTTGCCGTCAAGATATTATGAGCTTTTGTCAAATAGCTGAAATCCAATTCCTTTTCAATGATTTCTTCTAGAGTCAGTTGGTCAAGATCCTCACCAAAGCAAAATGTATTCTCATGCTTAGGGTACTTAGCACCAAAGCCACTCTTGGGCACAAAACTATAATCAAATTCTGTCATCTTTGGATGCCCATATTGCTGAAAAGGCGCATCAGTTCCTCTTCCAACAGAGACTGTCGTCCCTTCGAAAAGACACAAGCTGGGATACAGTAAAACTGACTTATGGTTGGGCAGATTTGGTGAAGGACGTACTGGAAGTTCGAATGTAGAATTTCTTACATAATCTTTGCACTGCACTACTTCCAGTCCACATTTGGCACCATCTTTCAGCCAACCTTCGCCATTGATCATCATACCGTACTCCCCTATCGTCATTCCATACACAATCGGTACAGGATGCATGCCGACAAAACTTTGATACTTATCCTCAAGAATAGGCCCTGCAACATAAAATCCATTAGGATTTGGTCGATCCAGAATAATAAGTGGAACGTTCTGTTCAGCACATGCCTCCATGACATAGTGCAATGTCGAGATATAGGTATAAAATCTGACTCCAACATCCTGGAGATCAAAAACGATGATATCCAGACCTTGGTAGTCTTCTTTAATAGGTTTCTTATGCTTACCGTAAAGTGAAATAATAGGCAGACCTGTTTTATTGTCCGTCTCGTCATCAATCTTACTACCAGCATCTGCTTCTCCCCTAAATCCGTGTTCTGGTGCAAATATTTTTTTGACATGAATTGAATTCTCAAGGAGGAAGTCTAACAAATGTTGATCTTGTTCTACTCTACTCGCTTTGTTGACCACGATACCAACCTGCTTTCCGACTAACTTGTTTTTATACAGCTCCAATCGTTCTGCACCCGGTGTTGGGTAATCTACAATATGTACCTTTGTAGATGGAGGTGTATTCGAGACTT
>JAHDIP010000195.1:0-2117 GCA_020630735.1 Saprospiraceae bacterium
AATCGAAGATTCATGAACACCATAGATAATAAGGTGTGAACTAAAAAGAAGGACCTCGTAGGGAAAAGCCAAAAGAATTGTTCCGAATTCTAAAACTTAAGACGAACGCTTTTCCAAAGAACCTCTTTAGTTCATAGTACATCTTATATAAAATCAAAGAATTTTAAACGAATGAAAAAGATACTAATTTTTACTTTTATATTGGCAATCGCTTTTGCTGTAAATGCTCAAAATGGTGCACCATCAATAGCAGGTGCCAGAGGAGCAGCAATGGGAAATGCTTCTGTAGCTTTTACAGATATTAATTCAGCATTTAGTAATCAAGCAGGACTTGCTTACTTGACCGATTTAAGTGTCACTGTTGGTGCAGAAAGTCGCTTTCTATTAAGTGAGCTAAATTCTTTTATGGTCGCTGCTGCCTACCCTACTAAATCTGGAACGTTTGGTCTTGACCTCAATTATTTTGGTTCGGATGCTTATAATGAACAAAAAATTGGATTGGCTTATGCTCGTCGATTATTTAGCAAAATGACGATGGGTGCTCAGCTTGATATGATAAATACACGTATACCAGAATATGGAAATAAAAGCCTTTTTACTTTCGAATTAGGTTTTCATGCACAATTATTAAAGCAAGTTTTTGTTGGTGCTCACGTCTTTAGTCCAATCCGTTTGGAGCTGGTAGAAGATGAATATATTCCAACCGTCTTTCGTTTAGGTCTAGCTTATAAGCCTTCTAATAAATTGACGGTAACTGGCGAAGTAGAAAAAGATATTGACTTTGCACCAAATGTAAAAGCGGGTATTGAATATGCCATTATAGAATCTTTCTTTATTCGTTTTGGTGCGAATACAAATCCTGCCTTAGTTAGTTTTGGAATTGGCTATGCCATGAAAAATGGAATCGGTATTGATGTTTCATCAAGTTATCATCAACCTTTAGGCTTTTCTCCAAGTGTTGGAATTACGTATGATGGTTCTCGAAAAAAATAAAAAATGCATTTACTCATTATTGCTGCAACACCATTTGAAGTTGCTCCTTTAGAACAATACTTGACCAAAACATTTGAAACGGAACTTCCTACTGTTTATAAAAAAGAAGAACTGACGGTTCAAGTGTTGGTAACAGGTGTAGGGTTATTTCAAACGAGTTATCATTTGGCAAAAGTACTCCCTTTAGTAGAACCTGACTTGGTCATTAATGCTGGTATTGCTGGAGCTTTCAATCGTAGCTTAAAGATTGGAGATGTTGTCAATGTCGTTTCAGAACGTTTTGCTGATCTTGGTGTTGAAGAAGCAGATGGCTCCTTTACAGACGTGCATGAAATGGGACTAATTGATCCAAATCAACATCCGTTCAAAAATAGTATTTTAGAAAACCCTACGGCTAGTCAGTTTGATTTTTTACCGAAAGCTTCTGCCATTTCGGTCAATAAAGTACATGGAACGGAAAAAAGTATTGAAGCAATTCAACAAAAATACAAAGCAGACGTAGAAAGTATGGAAGGTGCTGCATTCTTTCATGCTTGCTTATTAGAAGAAGTACCATTTCTAGAAATCAGAAGTATTTCTAATTATGTCGAAAAGCGTAATCGTGAAAATTGGAATCTACCTTTGGCTATCGAGTCATTAAATAAAGTACTCATCGAAATGACTCAATCTTTTATTCCTGTAAAAAAATAAACTTTCCGATATTCACTTATGGGCTTTATCTCTGTTTATATCACCTTCCCTAACGAGCAATCTGCAAAAGAAATAACGGATCTGCTTATTCAAAAAAAATGTGTTGCTTGTGCAAATCTATTTCCTATTAGCAGTAGCTATTGGTGGGATGCTGCTATCGTAAAGGAGAATGAATGGGTATCTATCGTAAAAACAACAACTGCAAATTGGACATGGCTAAAGGAAGAGATCAACGAAATACACCCTTACGATGTGCCTTGTATTATCAAGTATGAAGTAGAAGCAAATGATGCTTATGAGGCATGGATTCGATCTTCTGTTCATTCAAATTCAAATTAGTTCTAAAGTTATTAAATTAGTTCACTATTTGTGACTGGACTTTAGTAGTTCATTGTATTGAAAAGATTTCCAAAATCATAGCTAGGTTAACACAA
>JAHDIP010000195.1:2217-11816 GCA_020630735.1 Saprospiraceae bacterium
TTTAGTAGTTCATTGTATTGAAAAGATTTCCAAAATCATAGCTAGGTTAACACAAAATGTGCATGCACAAATGGGAGACAACGTAATATCTGGTAAATGAAATTCATCTACCAGATACTTTATAAGAAAACTAAAATATCAACTTACATTCTCGCTATTCACCATCAAAAATGCTTTGAGAAAAGCGTTTAAATCTCCAGCTAAGACACCTTCAGTATTACTCGTTTGATGATTGGTTCGGTGATCCTTTACTCTACGGTCATCAAGTACATAGCTTCTAATTTGAGAACCCCATTCGTTTTTCATTTTGGTTGACTCTACTTTACTTTTTTCTATTCGCTGGCGTTCGAGCTCCGCTTCGTACAGACGAGATTTCAACATTTGAATAGCTTTCTCTCTATTGAGATGCTGAGAGCGTTCTTGTTGGCATTCTACCACAATACCAGATGGTAAGTGACGCACACGAACAGCTGATTCTGTTTTATTGACGTGCTGCCCTCCTGCCCCACTCGCTCTAAAGGTATCCCAATCTAAATCTGCAGGGTTTACATCTATCTCTATTCGTTCATCAATCATAGGATGAACAAATACCGAGGAAAAAGAAGTCATGCGTTTTCCTTGTGCATTAAAGGGGCTCACTCTTACCAATCGGTGCACACCATTTTCACCTTTCAACATACCATATGCATAGTCTCCTTTAATCTCAATCTCTACCGATTTGATTCCTGCAACAGAACCATCTACTCGATTCAACTCACTTACTTTGTAGTCATTTTTTTCTCCCCACATCACATACATACGATAGAGCATAGATGACCAATCATCCGACTCAGTACCACCTGCCCCCGAATTAATTTCGAGTATGCAGCCCAGTTCATCTTCTGGCTTGTTGAGTGTAGATTTAAATTCTACATCATCTATAGTAGCAGTGGTTTTTTCGAATTGTGTATTGACTTCCTCTTCTGTAGCTTCTCCTTCTTTTTGGAACTCAAAAAGAATCTCTAATTCATCTACAGCAGTTTGAGCAACATTATAGTTGGCTACCCAATTTTTGTGTGACTTTAGGTCTTTTAATAAAGCTTCTGCTTTTTTAGGATCATTCCAAAAATTAGGATCGAGTGTGGTTTGTGTTTTATCTTCTATTTCTAATAATCGCTTATCGACGTCAAAGATACCTCCTTAACGAAGCCAATCTGGTTTGAAGTTTTTTTAATTGTTCGATCGTCATAGTACTTTTTTTATTTTTTTACTTTATGTAATTCGACATAATAGACTAAGTCTGCATTTGATTTGATCAACGGTGGGCTACCACGTTCACCATAAGCTAGTTCACTAGGAATAAAAAAGGTAAACTTATCTCCTTCTCTCATCAAAGCTACGCCTTCTTCCCAACCTTTAATAACTCGATTTTCACCTAAAGGAAATGCAAAATATTCTTTTCGCTTAAATGAATTATCAAAAGGAGTACCATCTGTCAGAAATCCAGAATAATGTGCACTTACTATATTTCCAGCTTTGGCTTTACGACCAGTCCCTTTTTCATGTACAACATATTTTAGACCCGAAGCTGTAGTTTTGATTTTTCGTTCCAACTTTCCAGCAACATAATCCTTGATCAAAACTTTTGATGCTTTATCTATCTTTTTTTCTTTTGCAGAATAATTTATAGATCGTACATCATTTGAAGATGTAGCACCCTTTTTTTTCGTAGAACATGCAAAAAGAAAAAGAGAAGATAGGATGATTAAAATACAAGATTGTTTCATCAAAAGAAAACATTATTCTATGAAATAAGAGCTTGGATTATCAAGTAGTCCAAGCTCTTATTCAATTTTTTACATACTATTTTGCTTTGTGCAATTCGATATAAAATGCTAATTCCGCATTAGCAGGAATAACTGGAGGTGAACCTCTTTCGCCATATCCCAAATCAGAAGGAATAAAAAATGTTGCTTTAGCTCCTTCTTTCAACAAAGCCACTCCTTCATCCCAACCAGCAATTACTCGTTTACCACCAAGAGGGAAAGTAAAAAACTCTCCGCGCTTGAATGAGTTATCAAAAGGAGTACCATCTGTCAAAAATCCTGAATAGTGTACACTCACATTATTACCCGCTTCGGCTTGAGCACCAGTACCTTCTTCATGAATTATATATTTCAAACCAGATGCTGTTGTTTTCAGTTGGCTGTTTAATTTTCCTGCCTTATAATCAGCAATAACAGCTTTTGTTTTTTCAGCAACTTCCCCTTCTTGAGCAACCAAAGCTTCTTTTTCTTTTGCCACTTCGTCAGCCGTTTTTATTTCTACCAAATTCAGACGGTATCTAAACTTATCTGTGTTCAATAAACCAGGAGGAAGATTTGAAAAAGTATCTAAAGATTGAACAACAGTTAAACTATCACCAGGAGACATCAAGAAGATAGCTTCATAACTCGGAGGAGCTGGCTTAGCAACTTTAGATGTATCAGGCATTACAACTTTACGAACCTCATATTGATGAGTAGAGTAAAGCATAGAATCATTTTTAAACACTGTTTCGTGGTAAGTAACTTGATCACCAATAGAAGGTTTTGGTCCATCATTTTGAGCATGAAACTCATAACTATAGCCAGAAGGAGTCAATAATCCATTGTTAGATCCCGTTCCTGTACCTGGTTGGCAAGCTATAAACATACAGCCAACAAGGGCAGCAATGAGCAAGCTAATATTTAATCGCATAATTTTAAATTAAAGATATTTTTAAGATTTTAGTAATTGTTCTTTGTATTCAGGTAATATTTCTTTGATCTTTTTGATAGTAGAACGGAGGCTTGTAAAAGAAGCACCGCCTGACGCATTTTTGTGTCCACCACCTTTAAAGTATTTTTGGGCTATTTCTTGAACAGAAAAATCGCCTTTAGATCGCAAGGATAGCTTTACAATATTCGGTTGTTCTGTAATAAAAGCGGCAAATTTAACATTCTTCATTTTGAGTAAATAATTAACAATGCCTTCTGTATCGCCTCTTTGTATTTCGTATTTATCGTAATCATCTCGGGTCAAATAAATAATACCCGTTTTGTATTCTTCTAATATTTCCATTCTGTTATTTAAGGAGTGCCCCAATAACCGAAGGTTTTTTTCTGGAAGACTATTGAATAACAAGTCTTGTAGTTTATAATCTTCAACACCCAATTTGAGTAACTCTGAAACGGTATTAAATAGTTTTGGTGAAGTACTATAACTAAAGGAACCTGTATCCGTTAATATACCTGTCATCAAACATTCTCCAATTGTTTTATCCAATTTTGACGTTTGGTCAAGCTGATTGATAAAATCATAAATCATTTCACAAGTAGAACTTGAAGAAGGATCTGACATTATATAGTCAGCAAAGTTTTCAGGATATAAATGATGGTCTATCATCACCTTTGTACAAGACAACGGAGCGATAATGTCTCCGACCTTATCTATGCGGTCAAGCGAGTTGTAATCTAGTGCAAAAATGATATCTGCTTTTTGAAGTGCATTGGTAGCTCCTTCTACATCTACATCATAAATGATGATCTTTTCAGCATCAGGCATCCAAGCAACAAAATCTGGGTATTCTGAAGGAAATATAACTTTTACAGTATGACCATCTTTATTCAAAAAATGGTATAAAGCTAAAGACGAACCTATAGCATCACCATCAGGATTACGATGAGAGGTGATCACAATATCTTTAGGTATCGACAATAACTTTTTTAAATCTGATAGGTTCTCCATGTGTAATTTGAAATAAGAATGCGAAGTTGCCAAATTTTACGGATTATACCAAACTATAAAGACATTTAATTGGTCAATACTTAAAGGAAATTGTTAATATATCGAATCAAGTGAAAATTGTTAAGTTTATTGCTTCATCCAGCATCATGTAAAAAGTAGCCGTTCGATTTGACTTTTAGTAGATGCTTACTTACATTTGCAGCGTTTTTTATATTACTTAAAAAAGAAGTTGTATTTACAACTTCGGAATAACTCTTAAAATGGCAGGAAAAATAACTTTTACAATGATTAAGCCAGATGCAGTAAAGGCTGGTCATACTGGTGCAATTTTAGCAATGATAAACAAAGCTGGTTTCAGAATTGTAGCAATGAAGAAAACTCAATTGACAAAAGAAAAAGCGGGTGAGTTTTACAAAGTACACAAGAAGCGTCCTTTCTATGGCGAGCTTGTTGACTTTATGACTTCTGGTCCTATTATAGCGGCTGTTCTTGAAAAAGAAAATGCTGTTGAAGATTATAGAACATTAATCGGTAGTACTAATCCGAAAGAAGCGGCTAAAGGTACTATTAGAAATAAATATGCGAAAAGTATTGGCGAAAATGCTGTGCATGGTGCTGACTCTGATCGTAATGCTAAAAAAGAAGCTAGCTTCCACTTTTCAGCAATTGAAATGTTTTAAGAAATCTCCTTGATTTCTTAGAGATCCATGTTTAACAAATTATAATTTTATGAAACGGGTAAGCGAATCGCTTACCCGTTTTTTTGTTCCAAATGAGGGCATTTCGTCGGAATCAGATTCATGTTTCTCCTGAATGGTTTTTGAAAGGTGACAAGATGCATGGCAAGATCGTTCAGGCTTATTTTTATTGATACAAAAACGTTCTGTTAAGTCATGTTGTTTTAACTTAAACAGTCCGTATATACAAACATCTATCAGGCTATTGGAAAGCAATAGGATGGTAAAAAATGTACTGATTAAAATTCTACAATAGTGACACCATCACCACCCTGTTCTGCTTCAGGATGTCGAGTGCTGGTGATAGCTTTATACTCTCGTAGCTTGGCGTTCACTGCATTGCGAAGTACACCATCGCCTTTACCGTGTACAATTTGCAAGCTCATAGAACCTGAAATAAGCGCTCTATCTACAAATGCTTCTAGAACTTTTAGTGCCTCTTCTCTACGTAATCCTCTAAGATCGAGCTTAGATTCCATCTTAGCTGTCTCGTTTATCATATTGGTTTTCACTCCCTTACTTGATTTTATTTCAAGTGGTTCATTAGCTTGTTGGAGATCACGCATTTTGACCGTCATTTTTAATGCGCCCATTACGATAACTACTTTATTTTTAGAGATTGATTCGACTTTACCAGTAGAGCCGCCTGTTTTCAATTTTACAAAATCTCCTACTTCTATCGCTTTAGTTGAGTTGGTAACAGGAGCTTCCTTGTAATACAAGTCTTCACGAATATCATGTACATCTTGCGACAATTGATTCCGTTCCTTACGTACTTTAGCCGCTAGTGTTTTAGCTTTTTCTAGATTTTTCTCTTCTTTTATTTCACGTATTAATCTTTCAAATTGCTTATTGTCTTTGGCTGCTTGTTGGAGAATTTGTTCTTTTTCAACTAGTTTAAGTTTTTTACGTTTTACTTCAAGTTCTCTATGCAGGTTGTCATAATTTTGAATTAATCTTTCGAGTTTTTTCTCTCGCTTAGCCATCGTCTCCAACTTTTGTTCGAGTTCTTGTTTTTCGCGTTGTAAATCTACTAACAACTCGTCAACTGCTTTTTCATTTTTGCCCGTTTTATGTTTTGCATAATTAAGCACCTTTTTACTCAAACCACTCTTTTCAGCAATTTCGAATGCATAAGAGCTCCCCGGTCGACCAATACTTAACTCATACGTTGGAGTCAATTTATCTTTATCAAAGGTCATTGCCCCATTTAAGATCCCTTTATTTTTGAAGGCAAACATTTTGAGATTGGAATAATGTGTAGTGATTAGACCAAATACTTTTTTCTTATTAAACTCCTTGAGCATAGCTTCTGCTATTGCTCCACCAATTTTAGGATCAGTACCTGAGCCAAATTCATCTATGAGCAGTAAACTTTTATCATCTGCATTTTCCAAAAAGATACGCATATTCTGTAACCGTGAACTATAAGTACTCAAATCATCTTCTAGCGATTGTTGATCTCCGATATCTGCAAAAAGGCGTTTGAAGATACCCATTTCGGATTCGATATGCACAGGAATAAGTAAGCCAGCTTGCAACATTAACTGCATCAACCCAACCGATTTCATTGTTATAGATTTTCCTCCAGCATTCGGTCCACTCAAGACCAATATTCTATTATTATGTTCAAAACATAAATCAAAAGGAACTGTCTTTTTGTTGATTTGTTTATTCTTAAGATATAACAATGGATGATAGCCTTCTTTGATTCCGAAGAAAGGTTCTTTTTTAAGCTTAGGCATATTGCCATTAATGGCTACAGCAAAACGAGCTTTGGTTTGAATGGTATCAAAGCGGGCAATTGTTTTTTGATACTTTTTGAAAAGCGGAATATAAGGACGAAGTTGGGCACTCAACTCTTTTAAGATTCGATAGATTTCTCTTTTTTCTTCTGTCTCTAAATCAAAAATATCATTATTGATATCTATGATTGCTTCTGGTTCTATGAAAGCCGTTTTTCCAGTTGTAGATTCATCGTGAATGATACCTCTTATCTTTCGTTTATGCTCAGATGGAACACTTAAAACTCGACGACCATTCCTAAAACTTTCGACATTATCTGTCAGCCAACCTTGTTTTTTGTAGTTATTGATGATTGTTCTAAACTGCTTCTCTAATTCTTTTCTTTTGGAAATAATACCTCGTCTGATCGACATTAACTCGGGCGAAGCATCTGGTTTGATCATTCCTTTTTCATCAATCACTCTATCAATGGCATCCAACAAATTGGTATCAAAATGTAAATCACGCATAATATCGTAAAGCGTAGGATATTTTGCTTGCCTCAAATCAGTAAAAAATTTGTAGACATTGTGTGTAATACGAAGTGAGGTATTTATTCGTTGTAATCCTTCAACTTGCAATACAGAATCGACTACTTCTAAAAGACGCATATCTTTAGTCAAGTCCTCATAAACTTCCATCGGAAATTTTTCATTTTCGAGGATAGTTACTTTGTATTCCTTTACTTCTTTGAGCTTTCGCTCAATCATAAAAAGTTCGGTATCTATGGCCAATGATTTGATCTGTTTTCGACCAATTTCTCCAAGGCAATCTCTATCTAAAATTTCTATGACCTTATCGAATTCTAATTTTTCGTATAAATCTTTCGGCTCTAAGTGCATCTTATTCTGTCTATTATCAATAGGCTTTATTCTAAAGAATTTTGTTTGGCATAAACACCTTTCAGAATTAAGTCTAATATTATTAAGTAGTAACGCAAGTTGCAAATTTACTTTAAAAGAAACAATATTTGAGCAAATGAGTTCCCATTAGTTGTCTTTTTTATTTATTCACTTCCTTTTGTGGGGTGTTTTAAAACAAAAAAGCTGACTCAAATTAAAGAGCCAGCTTTTTCTATATCTTCTTAAAAAGATGATTTTACATCATGCCAGGCATTCCGCCGCCCATTGGGTGGTGGTGTCCGCCGTCACCATCAGCAGATGGCTTGTCGTTTACTACACATTCTGTAGTAAGAACCATACTTGCGATAGAAGCTGCATTTTCAAGTGCAATACGAGTTACTTTAGTTGGGTCGATAACACCTGCTTTCTTAAGATCTTCGTACTCTTCAGTTCTAGCATTAAAACCTTTAGATCCTTTTGCTTTTTGAACATTCATTAAAACGACAGAACCTTCAACACCAGCATTTTCAGCAATAATTCTGAGTGGTGCTTCCAATGCTTTTCTAACGATATTTACACCTATTTGCTGGTCTTCGTTTTCAGGTTTCAATTTGTCAAGAGAAGCGATAGCACGAACAAGTGCTACACCACCACCAACAACGATACCTTCTTCGACAGCCGCACGTGTTGCATGTAATGCATCATCTACACGATCTTTCTTTTCTTTCATTTCTACTTCAGTAGCTGCACCTACATACAATACTGCCACACCACCAGCAAGTTTAGCTAAACGCTCTTGCATTTTTTCACGGTCGTAGTCAGAAGTAGTTGTTTCAATTTGCTGCTTGATCTGAGAGATACGAGCAGAAATATCTTTCTTCTTTCCTTTACCGTTTACGATTGTTGTATTGTCTTTGTCTACAGAGATTTTCTCAGCAGAACCCAAGTGAGCTAATTCTACAGCATCTAACTTGTAGCCTTTCTCTTCAGAGATAACAGTACCACCAGTTAAGATTGCAATATCTTCAAGCATTGCTTTACGACGATCACCAAAACCTGGAGCTTTTACAGCAACAACTTTTAGTTGAGCACGCAATCTATTTACAACCAATACACCTAATGCTTGGCTATCAATATCTTCAGCAATGATTAATAATGGACGACCAGCACCAACTACTTTTTCAAGAATTGGAACAATGTCTTGCATATTAGAAATCTTCTTATCGTGGATAAGAATGTATGGTTGTTCGTATTCAGAAGTCATAGACTCTGCATTCGTAACGAAGTATGGAGAAAGGTAACCACGGTCAAATTGCATACCGATTACTTCATCAACATAGGTATCAGTACCTTTAGCTTCTTCAACAGTGATAACACCATCTTTAGTTACACGCTTCATTGCGTCAGCAATCAACTTACCGATTTCTTCATCATTGTTAGCAGAAATAGATCCTACTTGACGAATTTTTTCGAAGTCATTACCAATAACTTCTGTTTGTTTCTTAAGGTTAGCAATAATTGCTTTTACAGCTTTATCGATACCTCTTTTAAGATCCATTGGGTTAGCACCTGCAGTTACGTTTTTCATACCAGCAGTTACCATAGCTTGAGCTAAAACGGTAGCAGTAGTTGTTCCGTCACCAGCGATATCTGCTGTTTTAGAAGCAACTTCTTTAACCATTTGTGCACCCATATTTTCTACAGGATCATCTAATTCTATTTCTTTAGCGACAGTTACACCATCTTTTGTGATAGTTGGTGCACCAAAACTTCTTTGTATTACGACATTACGACCTTTAGGTCCAAGGGTTACTTTTACAGCGTTAGCAAGGGCATCAATACCCGATTTTAGTTTTTCCCTTGCATCTGAATTAAAGCTAATTTCTTTAGCCATATTATTAATGCTTTTTAGTTTTTAATAAATTAAAAGTGATTAAAAGATTTCTAAAATACAGGATTAAAGTACAACAAGGATGTCGTCTTCTCTCATGATTAAATAATCTTTTCCATCATAATTAAGTTCTTGACCAGCATACTTTCCGTAAAGGACAACATCATTAACTTTTACAGTTAGTTTGATACCATCTTTACCAGGACCTACAGCAACGATCTTACCTCGTTGTGGTTTTTCCTTAGCAGTATCAGGAATGATAATTCCTCCTTTGGTTTTCTCTTCGGCCGGAGCTGGCTTAACAACAACTCTGTCTTGTATCGGCTTCATATTAACGTTACAATTTTGGTTTAGAAAATTAGATTATGTTTAATTTCACAATGAACATTTAATAAAATGGCATTAAATATTTCATTGATCTGTTTAAGTATTATCATCATTTGTGCCAATGGTAAATACATGACAATATTACAGTTTTAGGCTATATAAATCGGTGGAATTGTCAATGAAGAGGCTCTTAAAAAAGTCCTCCTGTCGAATTGGCACGCAAATATAGTTATATTTTGGAACTTTCAGCCTTCGAGATTGAGAATTTAA
>JAHDIP010000196.1 GCA_020630735.1 Saprospiraceae bacterium
AAGTCTTTTAAAGTTATAGAGCACTTTGAAAAAGTATGTTTATTTTTTTTCTACAAAGCCCTTCATATGTACAACTGTTTTATTCGGAAAAGTATTTGCAGTAATCGTTACTGGTTTATCTTGATATTCTTTTTTTCCATCCGTATTAAAAACGACATCTATTTTTCCTTTTCCTCCTGGTTCAATTGTTTCTTTTGGCCATTTAGGTACCGTACAACCACACGTTGATCGAGCATTAGCAATCAATAAAGGTATCTTACCTGTATTTTCAAAATGGAACGTATGCTTTACTTTTGTTCCTTCTTTTACGGTACCAAAATCATGAATAGTGTAATCAAATTCTATTTTGGCAACATTTACAGTATCTGTGGTACCATCGGCAGAAATCGGATTTCGAATGATATCTGCATTCAAGTCATCTTCAGTTTTTATTTCTTGAATTTTCTTCGAATCCGATGTTGTTTCTGTCACTTCGTTACCACAAGCAAAAAGACTAATTATTATCCAACAGCCTGTTAACCACTTATTCATAATGCATATTTTGTTTTCTAGTAGGTCAATATAGAATTTTCTCATAGAGAGATGGAAGAGTTATCAATTTTCCTCAGCGCAAATGTACTCTTTTTGCCTAAAAAAATGAAAAAGCTAGGCAATTTGGAAGGTATTTTATACTTTTAACAAGCATGAAAATATTTCTAATAGGATTTATGGGGTCTGGCAAAAGCTATTGTGGTAAGCAATTAGCTAAAAAACTGGCTATTCCATTCATCGATCTTGATGACTATTTGGAATCAAAAGAAGGTAGAACGATAGCCACAATTTTTGAAGCAGAAGGGGAACATGCTTTTCGTTTGCTTGAAGAAAAATATCTGCAAGAGCTACTTGCAATGGATAATGTCGTAATCGCTGCAGGAGGTGGAACTCCATGTTTTTTTGATAATTTGTCAACCATGAATAAACATGGACTAACGGTCTACCTTAGTGCTTCTATTAATGTTCTTTTTGATCGTTTAAGCTCCGAAACTGGAAAACGACCACTTTTAATAAATAAGTCGAGGGAAGAATTGCGGCAATATATCGAAGCGACCTTGAAAGGGAGATCTTACTTTTACCGCAAAGCAAGGATAATTTTTCCCATCAAAAATGATGATGATGATATCATTGACGATCTCATCGCTGTATTAAATGATACTACAAAAAATGGAAAGGTCGAATAAATCCAATAAAAAAGGCAGTTACAATTAAGTAACTGCCTTTTTTATTAGAAGAATTTTAATATTTCAACGTCGATAAATCAACTATAAAACCTGTAATTTTTTTCTTGCGTTTCAATTGTGATTTATAACTTTTAGCCGTAGCCATATCTGGGAAAGGTCCTAATAAAATTTTATAAATAGGCTTTCCTTTTCCAGGTTCTACACTTACTAGTACATTGTTGAACCATTTTTCTTGTAATTGAGCAACTTGCTTCATTACATTTTCATAGTTCGTCAAAGACGCTACTTGAACGCCGTAACCTTGGCGTTCAGGACGTAAAATTTGCACCTTATATAAATCGTAATCTCTATAATCTCGACCTCTTACTCTAGTAGCAGGCATCTCAGAAGCGATATTTTTAGGAGCAGGTGCTTTTACTTCTTTTTTAGGCGCAGGAGCCGCTTTTTTCTCTTTAGGTTTCACGACTACATCATCTACTGATTTGACCACTTTAGGCGGAAGACCGACAGATTTGTTATCATATTCTTTTGTCGTTTGCGTTGGCTTTTCCTTTTCTACAGTTGGAGCTGTTTTCTTAGGTGGAGCTGCAGTGGTAGCATCATCAGTAGCAACATTTTTACCGAGTACTTCTATTTTTACATTAGCATTTCCATCCTTTAATATTCCTAATCGTTCAGCAGCAACACGAGATAAATCGACGATACGTCCTTTGATATAAGGACCTCTATCGTTAATACGTACCTTGACAGATTGCTTATTGTCTATTCGAGTGACTCGAATGGTAGTACCAAATGGAAGTGATTTGTGAGCGGCAGTAAATTTATTTTTATTGTAAACTTCGCCACTAGCGGTTTTTCGGCCATGAAATTCATCTGAATAAAAAGAGGCAACACCATAATATTCATCAGATTGAGCTATTCCTTGAAACGTTCCTGAAAAGAAAAGCATCAAAAGAAAAAATCGCATAGTAATTCTCATAATTGTATTTTTTTTAGACAACAATTGTTTAAAAATAGTGTTTCTTTTGGTTACAAAGGTATTGAATAAATTAATAGTAGACTTTATTCTGAAAGGTTTTATAAGGTAAAAATAAAGTATTTTTTCAATTAGAGAAACGCCCACAGTCTAATACTCATAGGTGTTAAGGCGAAGATGAATGCCGTGTAGTTGTGAAAACAACCAAATACAAACTTTTTAGATTAAGGTCTCAGTATACAATATGCAACCGATGTGCCGTTTTCTACTTTTTAACAGCATAGATGTTAGTATAACGTATCTTTTGAACCAAATCGGCTGTTTTTTTGTAATTTTGTTGAGAATTTTATTTAAAAATAAAAGTAGTTTCTAACACTTGTAAGAAAACTTAAATATTTAGCATGAGTAAGCATGGAAGAGTTTTGGTAGCCATGAGTGGCGGTATAGATAGTACGGTAGCAGCTATGATGTTGCATGAACAAGGCTATGATGTCATTGGTATTACGATGAAAACATGGGATTATGCCAACTCTGGTGGATCAAAAAAAGAAACAGGTTGTTGTAGTCTTGACTCCATCAATGATGCCCGGCAGGTGGCAGTTACGGTTGGTTTTCCTCATTATATTGTCGATATACGAGAAGAATTTGGGGATTATGTAATTGATAATTTTGTGGAAGAATATATCGCAGGACGTACGCCCAACCCTTGCGTATTGTGTAATACACATATCAAATGGAGTAGTTTGCTCAAACGAGCTGATGCTTTGGATTGTGAATTTATTGCAACAGGTCATTATGCACAGATCAATGATTTGAATGGACGAAAGTTTGTTACAAAGTCTGTCGATCAACATAAAGACCAATCATATGTTTTGTGGGGCTTGAGCCAAGAATGTTTAAACCGTAGTCAATTTCCCTTAGGTCCATTTACTAAGCCTGAAGTTCGCCAAATGGCATACGACTGGGGTTATGAGGAATTGTCGAAAAAAGCAGAGAGCTACGAAATTTGTTTTGTACCTGATAACGACTATAGAAGTTTTCTTAGGCGTCGGGTTGAAGGTTTAGATGATCGTGTAAATGGCGGAAATTTTGTCGATCAAAAAGGTAATATTATTGGACAGCATAAAGGCTATCCCTTTTATACTATCGGACAACGTAGAGGATTAGGAATGGCTTTTGGGGAACCCATGTATGTTACTGAAATAAGACCAGAAACAAATACCGTTGTTTTAGGGCTTGTCGAAGATTTACTTCGAAATGGAATGCTTGTTTCTCAAATCAACTCGATGAAATACGAGAGCATACCCGACGGAATAGAATCTACCACACTGATCAGATATAATGACAGTGGTACACTTAGTAAATTGAGCAACCAAGGAGACAAAGTGTATGTTGATTTTATGGCTAATGTTTCGGGAGTAGCTCCAGGACAATCTGCTGTATTTATGGAAGGTGATGATATTATTGGAGGCGGTATTATTTATGGTAGTTCTCTACGACCAGAGATGGAAAAAGTACAACACGCAACTAAGTAATGGTCAAAATAAAAGTAAAAATGAAAAGCTCAAATGTATAATTTACTGTAATGTGAATCAGGGTTTGAAAAAGTTTAGTTAAAATAGATGTTTGATTTTCAGTAGCTTTAGGCAAATTAAAATAATAAATTCCCCATCTTGAAGTTATCTTTTTCCAAGATGAGTATCTATTAACTTTAATTTGCCTTAAATGTTTGGCACTCCGAAAAGCATTTCGGTATCTGTATAAATAATATTGATTATGAATCAAATTAAAAAAATAGTTTTTTTATTCCTAGCTCTTTTATGCACAACGGCTAGTTATAGCCAAGTCTATAACGGAAAGCAAAAAGAGATCAATAAAATCTTAGATAACATAAAAAGCTTTTCTCAATATTATATGAATGGAGAGGCTGATAAAATTGCAGCTTGCTATACTAAAGATGGAAAAATATTTCCAGCAGGACAAGAAATCATTGAAGGAACAAACGATCTAAATAAGTTTTGGACTTTGCCCTCTGATGTAAAAGTACTAAAACATAAAGTGACTCCTTCAGAAATAACCATCGTAAAAAAGACAGCTTACGACTATGGCTATTATGAAGGGGAGACTTTATTACCCGATGGAAAAAAAAGCACCTGGAAAGGAAAGTACGTTATCGTCTGGAAAAAAGTAGGTAACGACTGGAAAATTTATCTCGATTGTTGGAACAGAATTGACGAGCCTAAGAAATAGAATCAATTCTTAAAACTTATTTTCAACTTTGAATTTTGGAACAAAATTTTCAGTATAATATGGTGGAGTCTAAACGAATTCTTTTTTTACTATTGCTGGCAACTGCATTTTTCTCCTGTAAAAACGAAGTAGAAACCATAGATGAGGAAACGAAAGGCTATGATTATTTTCCGCTTGAAATAGGAAAAAACATAGTGTACCTTGTCGATTCAATTATCTATGATACGACTAGCATGGGGATAGTCGTCACGCAATCTTCTAGCTTTATAAAAGAGGAAATTGTAGATACACTTCGAAACAATACAAATGACTTAATCTATCGAATAGAACGTTTTGAACGAAACGACGAAACTGATCCTTGGCAGATACAAGAAGTTTGGTCTAGTACTCGTAATGATGTTCAGGCAGAACGAACAGAAAGTAATCTTCGATTTATCAAAATGCTTTTCCCTTTAACTTCAAATGACAATTGGGATGGCACTGCGCATATCGATAATACGACTATTATACCTGTAGCAGGGGAAGGTATGCAAATTTTCAAAAGCTGGTCTTCTGACGTTATCTCTATTGATGAACCCGAAGAAATCGGTTCCTTTAGTTTTGATGAAGTAACGACTATATCGCATGCAGATGATAGCAATTTAATTGAGTATCGCTATAATATTGAAAAGTATGCCAAGGGAATTGGGTTAGTTTATAGAGAGCTAAAAATACTTGATACGCAAGTCATCAATGATGCGCTTCCTTGGGAGGAAAAAGCGCAAAAAGGATTTATTATAAAACAAACGATAATCAGTCATAATTAAATGGAGGAATACATTAGCATTGGTGCACTAAAAAAAGCACATGGTGTAAAAGGGGAATTAAAGTTTTTTGTGCAGGAACAGTACATTGAAGATCTACAACAAATCGAAGTGTTTTTTCTAAAAATAAAAGGGAACCCTATCCCCTACTTCATCGAATATTTTCGTTTTTCAAATGCGCCAATCATAAAATTTGAAGATATAGATACTAAAGAAGCTGCTAGTAAAATATCTTCTTTAGAACTCTTTGCCCGACAAAAAGATCTATTGACTGAAGAAGAACGAAGCGATCCTCTTTCCAATTTACAATTTTCCTATCTTACAGGTTTTACGATGATTGATGATGTTGTAGGTACGATTGGAATTATAGATGAGGTAGTCGAATATCCGCAACAGGAGATGGCGGTGGTGCTTTATAATGATCGTGAAGTATTAATTCCACTAAACGCAGCACTCATCCAAAAGGAAGAAAAAAACAATAAACAGCTTTTTGTTGAATTACCTGAAGGTTTATTGGATTTATAATCAGTCGAACATCTAAATAATAGCCTCCACATCTGTAGCTCCCTAATTAGAATCTAGACTAACTAAGATGACGGACTTATTTTTTCTCGTTACTAAACGATTTTTTTAAAGAGGATGTTTAAAAAATTTGCAAACTGATTTTCCTTTCAAAAAGAAATCCCAGTTTTTTGAGTATTCAAAAAATTGGGATTTCTTACTTTTGTTCGATGTTATAAACTCCTAGGCTTCCGTTTTATAGAGAGCTAGGCAATTAGAAATTTTTTCTAATAACTCTTCTGGAGCAAAAGGCTTCCCGACATGATCATTCATTCCGAATAACTTAGCCTTTTCTTTTTCAGTCAGAAACGCTGAAGCGGTAAGTGCTATAATCGGCACATCTCTCTTTCTCATATCTGTTGCTTTTCTAATTTCGGCAGTAGCTCGATAACCATCCATATTAGGCATTTGGATATCCATCAAAACCAAGTCGAAGTAATTTTCTTCAACTGCATCTAGCGCTTCTAAACCATCATTAGCCGTGATTACTTCCATATTTAGTTTCCGAAGCATTTTAGCCACGACCAATTGATTGATCTTATTATCTTCGACAACCAATACTTTTTCTCCAGCTAAATGATCGTATGAAACTTCTTTAGGTTCTTCTACAACTACAGTTTTGTTTTCTGCTACTTTGTATGGTAAATAAACAGTAAAGGTTGTTCCTTCACCGACTACACTATGCGCATCTATTTTACCATGCTGCAATTCAACCAAGCGTTTTGTAATCGCCAATCCAAGACCAGAACTTTCGTAGCCTTCAAAATAATCATTGGCAGTACTATCAAATTTCTTGAACATTTTCTCTAGCTTTTCCGCTGTTATTCCTCGCCCTGTATCTTTGACCGTCATAACTAGCGTTGCTTCATTTTTGTGTAACTTATCTAATTTTACATCGACATCAATTTGACCTTCATCGGTAAAATTAATCGCATTTCCGATAAGATTAGTAAGTACCTGATTCAGCCTAATCGGATCACCTAAAAGTACATTAGGCAATTTCGAATCAAAACTATAGTTAATGTCCAATCCTTTATCTTTAGCAGGTAAATGAAAGCGCTGGCGAATTTCTTCAAAGGTCTTAATCAATTCAAATTCTCTACTTTTAATATCTAGTTTTCCCGCTTCAATTTTCGAAAAGTCTAGTACATCATTAATAAAAACCACTAGATTGTTTCCAGAAAATTGTAAAGTTCTCAGATGTTCGATTTGATCTTCCCGTGGATCCTCCTCCATAAGTAAATGTGCCAAACCAATAATGATATTAATTGGTGTTCTCATTTCGTGACTCATAGTTGCTAAGAAGCGTTCACGAGCAAAAGAAGATTGCTCAATGGATTCTCTCTCTGCCATTTCGTTGACCAAACGAGAGTTCAATAAATCAAGGTTGGAATTGTTTTCTTCTAGTTTCAAATTTTTCTTATCAATTTCAGATTTCTGACGTTGAATTTCTTCATTCTTGTTCATCAACAATTCATTGTCTTTCTTCTTCTGGCGATTAGATCTGAACATCAGCCATAATGAGAATGCTCCTAGACCAAGGAGAGCTAAAAGAAACATTCTAATTTTCCCACTGTACGATTCTTTTTGTTTTAAACTTGAAATAATTTGCTGCTGTTTTTCGGCTTCAAATTCCGACTCGTATTTAGTTGTTAATTCTAGTAAAGCTGTTGCTTTCTCTTTATTAAAAATTCGATCTCTACTAGAAGAGTATGCTATTTGATATTTATAAGCATCGGGATAATTACCCAATGACAAATAAATGTCAGATACATCTTTGTATAAAAATTGTGTTCCTGGCTCTACACCAATTTCTTTTAATAAAGCTACACAGTGACCCAGGTTTTCTTCTGCTTTTGCTTTGTTGTCGTCCTTTGCATAGATAAGACCAAAGTTCTTATAGGTTTCGGCAAGAGCCAATTTATTTGTTCCATTTTTTCGAATATCATAAGCTTCTGTATTGGCTTCGAATGCTTCTTCAAAAGATTCTTGAGCAATAAACGTTTTTGCGATATTATTATAATCATCAGCAACCTTTGTACGATCACCTATTGAGCTATTCATTTTTAATGATTGTTCATAATATACTTGTGCCACATCATAATGCCCCAAATCACTTTTGATATTTCCAATCAAACTTGCAATGGTAGACGCAGCCTCAAAGTTTTCCTGTTCAGCATAAAGATTTTTAGCATTTTCATAATGCTCAATGGCCATACCATACATCTTTTTGAACAAGTATACATCTCCGAGGTTTTTGTAACTTTCGGCTGCACCTTTTACATCAATAATTTCCTCTCTAGTTTTTAGGGCTGCATTTAAATTATCAAGAGCAGATTTAATATCTTCTTGTAAAAAGAAAACCTTACCGATATTATTTTTGGAAACGGCGATTGCCTTCTCATCTTTTAGTTCATTTCTGATCTTCAAGGCATCTACAAAATTGACCATCGCATTTGTATAGTCGTACTTCGATTGATAGATCAAGCCCATATTATCAAAAACATTGGCTAAGCCTCCTTTGTCGTTGTTGGATTTTGCAATTTCGAGCGCTTCATTAGCGTACTCTTTTGCTTCTTTCCATTGTTCTTCAGCGATATAGGCTGAAACAATAGCATTAAGCGTAATTACTCGCTCTTGCCCTTTTTTAGTTGATAATTGCTCCTTTAAGTCGCTAATAGTTGTTTGATTAGCCAATAACGAAGTAAATGCTAAACATAAAAGGAGGAATAATGGTGTTACTTTCTTCATGATCTAAGGATAAATTAGAATATTAGTATGATCTAATGTATTTATTATACAAGTCAATAAAGAGAGGATATGATTATATATTAAATACAAATATAATGCCGATTCGACTGTAAATCAGTGATTCAAATACTATTCTAGGCTAAAAGGAAGAGCTTTCTTGCTATTTTAAGGGATAGGTTTATAAAACTATATCAAAAACTAGGCCCATTTTACAAGTACATTTATCTGTTGGATATTAAATAAGAAGAAAATAAAACCGCTAATTAGGAGTTTAATAAAGTAGGGATTGAAAAACTGTTCGTTAATTTTTTAATCATCCCCTAATTTATTAATCTATGCAAAGAAGAACATTTGTTAAAGTTATCGGATTGAGTGCTTTCGCTATTTCAAGCACTGGCTTCAAACTTATTGAAGAAAATGGTTTGATCAAAACAGACTGCGCAACAAGTACTGATATGTTGGGTCCTTTTTTTAGAAAGAATGCTCCAAGGAGGCATGATTTAACTTATGCTGGTAATGATAAAGAAATACCTCTAAAAGTCATTGGGCAGGTTTTTGGAGCAGATTGCAAAACACCTCTAAAAAATGTCGAAATAGACGTCTGGCATTGCGATCATAAGCAGCACTACGATATGGAATCAGATGAGTATCGGTGTCGTGGAAAAATAATGACCAACGAAAATGGTGAGTACTGGTTCAAAACCTTCGTTCCTCCTCCATATGCTGGCAGACCGAAGCACATCCATTATTTAATACATGAATTTGACGGCTACCAAGAACTAGCAACGCAGTTGTATTTTAAAGGTGACAAAAAAATTAAGCCCAACAATTGGATCAAATATCGTTGGGACGAAAAAAGAATTCTAGAAATTTATAAGAATGCCGAAGACCTATCAGAAGTTAAATTGGATTTATATTTAACTCCTATTTAATTCGACCATTAAGAGCGTACAAAGAGAAACTTGATCCCTTTCCATAGACCAACAAATACATAACCTAGTACACCTGGTTTTACTTTTTTGTGATAGTAAACGGTTATCGTTGAAAACGTATGGAGCTCATCTAAACGCTTTAATCGACCTTTCAATAATTCTAACTCTCGATTTAAGCGCTCCAACTCTCGCTCTACCATCAGCACCTCTTGGACATTTACAGCTTGGTCGAGCAAAGCAAGATAACGTTGGCGAGTTCGCTCTGCATTTTCCAACCGAATATTCATGTCTGTATATTCTTCTGTTACATCTTCGCCATTAATTTCTTGATTCACGACTTTGCCATAGTTTCCAATGTCTTCTAAAGCAATATCAAGTTTGTCTGAAAGTACTCTTATAGACACTTCGCTATTATTACTTCGCAAAATATAACCTTCGTACTTTTTGGCAATATCGGTAATATTTTCAGCAATCACTTTTTCATCTTCTACTTTCAAATCAACAAATGCATTGTACAATACAATACGCTCTTCTTCCGTAATTTTATTTTTTTGTTTAGCTGCATCATTAACAAAATCAGGATCTCTATCAAAAATGGGCGAATGATAAGGAGCCGCAATATCGCTCGTTCTCTTCATACCTTTTTGACAAGAACTAAAAAGAACGATAATCAACAGAAAGTAAAGATAAGTGCGATTCATAATTTCTCATTTTTCTTAAAATTAAATCTATCCATTATACAACGCTTGAACAATTTTTCTATTTTGCAGTTCATTTACTAGATTTATCTTTTTCAATTAACAAATCAACTATGGAATACAGACGTTTAGGAAATTCGGGATTGCAAGTAAGTGCATTATCTTTTGGCTCATGGCTTACCTTTGGTAAACAGATTAGCAACCAAATGGCTGAAAAACTCATGATACTTGCCTATGATAAGGGGGTCAACTTCTTTGATAATGCTGAGATTTATGCTACTGGCAAATCTGAGATAGTAATGGGTAAAATTCTCAAAAAAGTAAAATGGGAACGAAGTTCTTATATCATCTCTAGTAAAGTATACTTTGGTGATGGTGGTAAAAAACCAAATCAAAGAGGCTTAAGCCGTAAACATATTTTTGAAGGATGCCATGCTGCACTTCGTCGTTTCCAACACGATTACCTCGATCTTTTCTTTTGCCATCGACCAGATAAAAATACGCCTATAGAAGAAACTGTTTGGGCAATGAATCATCTCATCCAACAAGGTAAGATTTTATATTGGGGAACATCCGAATGGTCTGCACAAGAAATTATGGAAGCACACATGGTTGCTCAAAAACTAAACCTTATTGGTCCTGTAATGGAACAACCTCAATACAATATGTTTGAGCGTGCAAAAATGGAAGTTGAGTTCGATCAAATTTTTAAAACAACAGGTCTAGGAACAACGATTTGGTCACCACTTGCTTCTGGCGTTTTGACGGATAAGTATCTCAAAAAATTTCCAAAAGATACTCGTCTAGGAATGGAAGGTTTGGAGTGGTTAAAAGAACGTTCTCTTACTCCTGAACGATTAGCTATCGTACATAAGCTTAATGATCTTGCGGGCGAACTTGGCACTTCAATGGCAAAATTAGCGATTGCTTGGTGTGCTAAAAATCAAAATGTTAGTACTGTCATCTTAGGTGCTTCAAAATTAAAACACCTTAAAGAAACACTTACTTCTTTAGATGTAGTACCATTATTGACACCTGAAGTAATGGAAAAAATCGAAGAAATTTTAGCGAATAAACCACCTCGCCCTATGTGGTAAGATATTATAGATTAGCTTAAAGGCAGGCTGCCTTTAAGCTAATCTATAATTTATTTAGAATCTAAGTAACGGGTAAAAAATAAGTTCCGCATTTTGGCTATAGAATTTTTGAGTTTAGATAAGGAGAAAAACGCAGTGATAGCCCAGCTATCACGAGTATTTTCGACGAAATATTAACTCTAAAATACCAGCCACAAATCGGGAAGTTATTATTTGACCGTTACTAAGAGTATGTTTTAAAATTTGATTTGGTAGAAATAGAATTATCGAAATAATTGACTATAAGTAGTCGGACATAATTAAATAATAAATGCTTCCTCCTTTTCAAGGATTTAGGCAAATTAAAATAATAAATTCCCCATCTTGAAGTTATCTTTTTCCACTTTACGTCGTTAAAAATACTCGCTGATGCTAGGCATCATCTGTGTTTTTTGCCTAGTCTAGTAGAAAAATATTTATCCAAGATAAGTATCTATTAACTTTAATTTGCCTTAA
>JAHDIP010000197.1 GCA_020630735.1 Saprospiraceae bacterium
GTTTCTATTTTGAGTAGGTACAATCCAGATTGAAGATTGGTAAAGTCAAAATCAAGAACGGTTTTTCCCCTAGCGTTACTATGCTCTTGATGGATAATTTTTCCTTGCATATCTTGAATGCTTAATTCATAATCACCAGAAAGTATTTCTCCGAGTTCTACATTAAAAATGCCTGAAGTAGGATTTGGATAAACGGAGATAGCATCGCTAAGATCAAGGTTTTTAGTTGTGGTCAAACCTACTTCGATAGTTTGGACGATAGAGCAACCATTCGCATCTGTTACGCTTACTTCATATTCACCTAAGCCTAATTCGTTGATATGATAACTGCTTTCTCCCGTTCCCCAAGTAATTTGATAGGGCGGTGTACCACCTTGAGGATAAACACGAGCTGTGCCATTGTTGCCATCATTAGCAGGAGTAATTGTAAAGGTGAGGTTCATACTAGCAGGAGCATCTACTTCGATTGAAGTACCTGCAGCACAACCATTCGCATCGGTTACAATAACGTTGTATGTACCGGCACTTAAATCAAAAAGGTCTTCGCTTGTATCACCCGTTGACCACTCGAAAGTATAAGGAGTTGCACCTCCTTCAATGCTTAAATCAATCATACCATCATTCATGCCAGGGCAAGAAACGGCTGTTTCAACATAACTAAAATCCATTGGAATAGCAGGAGTAATTAATATCGTTTCTGAAAGTATACAACCATTCGCATCCGTTATGCTAACTGTATTTTCTCCGAAAGGTAAATTACTTACTGTAGCATCTGTATCTCCAGTACTCCACATAAATTCGTAGGGAGGCATTCCGCCACTTACTATTGCTGTTGCTGTATTAAATAAGCCAGCACAATCGTCATTGACCATACTTATTTCTTCTAATATAGGACTTACTTCTTCTATGGTAATGACTTTTTCGATCGCACAAGCATTTGCATCAGAAATAGTTACAGCGTATTCTCCAGTCGCTAAGTTTTCAATAGTGGGTGCTGATAAATTACTATCATGTGACCATTGGTAAGTGATGTCACCACTGCCTGTTACGTCAAGGTTTATACTTCCATTATTTTGACCACAAGCGGTAAGCGTTGTTTCTACTTCTACAGTAGGAGCAGGATATAGTTCGAAAATAGTAAACGTCTCTGATACAATGGTATTTTGATTGGCATCAAAAACAATCAAACTATACTCACCAGCACTAAGCGATTCGATATCTTCAACTAAACTTCCATTGCTCCAAACATAGTTATAAGGCTCTTGTCCGCCGCTAATATTTAGACTAATAGCACCTTCTGCTGTGCCTTCACAAGACGTGTGTGTGATAGACATACCTGACATAGATAATGGACAAAGCACCTCTATTTGACCGTCATACCAATTTGCACTTAAGGCGTTTGCTACGCCGCTTTCTATATGAATGACTTCTCTTGCTAAAGGGCTATCGGTAAACGAAACGGTACTACTATTTTCACAGGCACTAAGTAAATGGAAATAAATTGTAAATAAGCTATTGCCATTTGGAAGATTTTGTCCAACTACTTGATTGTCGAACCAACTAGCGCTTAGTTCTCCTGCGATGACATTTGTTGAAAAACTTGTTTCAGATAAACCGTCTAAGGTATAGTCTGCAGTATTGATAAATTCGGCTACTGTAGGGTCCCAGTTTATGGAAAATTGAAAGCCTACGATATCGATAAAGTTTTCAACTTCGACACTTACCGCTATGGTGTCTCCACTTATTGCACTTGCATTTTTGATGAAAAAAGAAGCTTGGGCAAAAACAGATAAGTACGTTAATTGGAAGAAAAATATAAAGTAAAGTGCACGTTTCATTTTATTATGATTTTAAGAATTGTTAGATTGTTGATTAGATTCAATTTTAGAAAAAAGTACCCCGCTTTACCTGCCGATAAAGCAGGGGATACATCATGAATTAATCAAAGCTATATTTTTGTAGTGCTTAAATTTTACTTTAGCACAGTCATTTTCTTTGTTACGATTTGATCGTTTGTACGAAGTTGGTAGTAATAAATACCTGGCGCTAAGAATATTTTTCCTGATACATTGAATTCATTATATCCTTGTACAAATCCTTTGCTATATTGTTCTAGCATCTTTCCCGAAGCATCCATGATGAGTAAATCAACTTGACTAGCTATTGGGAGTTCAAAAGCAATCGTTGTTTCCTCTTTGAATGGATTTGGGTGATTAGGATAAACGACTAGTTTATTTTTGACAGGCTCTTGCTGTTTACTTTGTAAACCGATTTTTAAGATATCTCCTGTATTATTGTAAGCAATAGATTGCATGTTTTTCGAATGAATATCTAGGTGTTCACTAATGTATTTGCTATCGGTTAAAACATTGAAATATACACTGAATAAAACATCGTCGTTTTGAATGTTAACTCCTTGATTACTACCAGAGACATCATACCATAGAGCTGTTAAACTACCGTTGTCTAAATGTCTTCTACTGATGTTTAGAGTAGATAGGGCAGCACCTTCTACTTTGTCAAAGGCAAGAACATGTTGATCGAAATTTAACTCAAATTGTATCCCCGAAATATGTTGAAAATCGTTTGCAGTAAAATCAACTTTTATCTGTCGATCTTTGGTCAATGCTTGATCTGTGATATGGAAGTTAAGAGTATTAGTGCTACGGCTTATGATGTCCGTTAGGTTGGATGCGTCTAATGTTACATCTCCTATTTTTATAGCAACGAAATCTAGGCCTTCCATGTTTGAAAGCAAAGGATTGATTTCGATTTGCTCAGGGAAGTCTTCATCAAGTGGAGCATTTTCATCAGTAAACTGATAGGCTGTAGGCACAAAACGCCAAGATGTATTATCAGGAAATTCTGTGATATCACCAAGTAATAATTGTTGTGTAATGACAAGGTCAAATACGGTTACATTTTCATCATGGTTTACATCCGCTGCAATAATTTTATAGGGAGAATCAAGAGGGAAGGTATTTAAAATGTGTTGTTGCATTTGAACAATATCGAAAATACTGACCCCATCATTATGAGCGGTTGCCCTACTTGGTTCTATAATATATGCCTCATTGGCAACCATATTGTTAAAATAATATAAACCATCATCTTCTGTTACCATATTATAATCGCCACATACTAGATCGACTGTACTAACTGGACTGTCATCTTCTTTCGCTACTCTTCCAGAAAACGAAAACTGATCGTACGTACAAACAGAGCCATCTACGATCTGATGTTCAATGATAGATAGGTTATTATTTTCAACACTAATTACCTGAATCGATAGAGGTTCGTCGGTAATCATAATGCTTGTACATTCACCAGCACCACCTTTTAGTAAAACATCCAAGTAATAAATAATTTCGTTGTCATCTATTGTATATCCTGCTTGGTTTTGAGCAAACCATGCACAACGGATGCTGCCAGCCTCGACTATGAAGCTACTCTCTGCTAAATCATCCAACAAAATATCACCAATTCCTTGGAAGCTTGCTAATGTAGTATCTGCAATTTGTATTGATTTTTGGAATCCAAAAATATTATTAAAATTTCTTACTCGCACAGGGACTTGTACTATGTTTTGACTAGAGCCGTATATAGTATCTACTATAAAAGTAAATGTATCATCGTTGTTAATCGGAGGTGTAGATTCAATTATTATTGTCTGTGTAATAAGATCATCTTCGCAACTATTACTGATAACTAGTGAACATTCGTAGGTGCCTGCTTCTGCATAAATGTGTGTAGGATTATTATCTGAGGAGATTGTACCATCACCAAAATCCCATTGGAAACTTTCTATATTTCCAATTGATACATTCATGAAATTTACTGTAAAATCTTGTACTGAAAAAGTAAAATCAGCCATAAGGGGGTCACTTATATCTTCGCCAACAGAGAGAGAGGCTGATGCTTGGCATCCATTTTCAGATATTACAGTAAGTGTATATTCTCCAGCTTGGTTAACCGTAGGGTTTTGTTCATCAGAAGTAAAACCATTAGGTCCTGTCCAAGAAAAAGTACTGTTCGGACTAGTACTTGCTCCTTCAAGTTGGATACTCGGATTATTGCATGTTAAAGTACCACCTGTAATCGTTACCATTGGAACTTCTGCATCTTCTTCTACCACAGCTATAGTTGATGCTTGGCATCCATTTTCAGATATTACAGTAAGTGTATATTCTCCAGCTTGATTAACCGTAGGGTTTTGTTCATCAGAAGTAAAACCATTAGGTCCTGTCCAAGAAAAAGTACTATTCAGATTAGTACTTACTCCTTCAAGTTGGATACTCGAATTATTGCATGTTAAAGTACCACCTGTAGCTGTTATTTGAGGAGATGCTACATCTTCTTGTATCTCCACGGCAGTACTAGTAGAACAACCACTTAAATTATTTGTGACAGTTAGTGTATAAGTACCTGCAGCATCAGCTGTAATTGTAAGGTTTGTTTCTTCTGAGACAATATTGCCATCATCTGTAGACCATTGGTAATTGACATTATTTCCTGTACTTGAACCATCTCCATCAATAGTCACTTCAGTAGTCGAACAAGTAATTTGACTATCTGATTCAGCGGTAGCTATTGGCAATTCGTTTACTTTCACTTGGATCGTATCGGTATTAGTACAACCATTTGTTCCAGTGGTAGATACAATATAATCTGTGGTAACTGATGGCATTACTGTTATTGAGGCAGTTGTTTCACCAGAACTCCAACTATAGTTTTGAGCACCAGTAGCAGTGATTGTTGCGTTTTCTCCTTCACAAATCGCAAGGTCAATACCTGCATCAAGAGTTGGTAAATTTTCTGCTTCAATAATAATATTTGAAAGCGTAGTTGTACAATCATTAGCATCGGTGACTGTAACAGCATAAGTACCTGCCGAAAGATTGTCTAAACCTTCATCTGTAGAACCATTGTGCCAAAAATATTCATATGGGCTAGTACCTCCTGTAATGTTCAAATCGACAGTACCTCCTGCTTCTCCTTCACAACCTTCGTCTGTAATAGTAGTGGATGCCATTAATGAGGTACTAGGACCTGCGATCATGATTTCATCACTTACAACTACAGTACCGTGATTGTCCGTGATGGTACAAGTATAGATACCTTGAGCTAGATTACCAATGTCTTCCGAAGTCGATCCATTGCTCCATGAAAAGCTATAAGGCTCAACTCCTCCAGTAATTTTCAAATCAATAAAACCATCTTCTATTTCAAAACAAGTCTCATCTTGTACTTCTTCAATAGAAAGAGTAGGAGCACAACCATTAATATAAATTTCCAGTGTACTAATAGGTTCATTGATTGAATATTCTGTTGTATATCCATCTTGGCAAATACCATAGTTTGTAGGAAGATAATTGATGTTATAATTTAAAAAAGTTGCTTGATCTGCTAAATTGATAATAGGGAAAGGAGTATCTGTTACCCAATTTCCAAGTGTATTATTTCCTGTTCCATTAAGGTCATCGTCAGATGTTATAGGATCAGCATCAATCATAAAGACCATAATTTGATCTGTTCCATCTGGGCCATATTCAAGGTATAAATCTTTTAAGTTGCCTTGATTATGATAGTTCCAATATGGAGAACTTTGTGTTGACATAAAATTGATGAGAACTGTTTTTCCATTATCAAGATAATTTTGTAGTTCGTGTGTTTCGCCATTCAAGTCGGTAAGTATCCAGTTGGGAGCAATGCTTCCATCTGTAAGTTGAGCAGTTGCTTGAAGCAAAAAAGTACTCAGTATGGTGAAAATTAAAATTAACTTTTTCATCTTTCTATATTGTTTTTGCTGAGACATAGCGAAGCCAATAGTAAAGTTTGGAGTCTTTACAGAGTCAATGTATGAACAACAGTATTTGATGGGATTTATCGAGTAATTATATTAATTCCAGTTGGAATATTTTTTATCTTTTTGGGTAGCTTCAATTGTACTTGTTGATTATTCATGATACTTTTTTTAATGGTATAATAGCTTTTACATTCCTTTATACCATTATTCGAGTTATGTTATCACTTTGGAGGATTTTTTTGAAAAAGAATAAAGGTTGAAAATATCAAGAGGTTATTATACGACTATAATAACCTCTTGATATTTTCTATACAGAAACCAAAATGGTTTTCGGATTGCCAAACGATTAAAACTACTGAAAATCAAACGTTAGCTCCCCATGATGATCCGAATACGAGTAGGTATAATTTGGCATTTTAAACGTTCATTCCTTAAAACAGCTTTTTAACGACTATAAATAGCCCACTCTTCAACCTTATCATGTTTGTCAATGCGAAAGATAAGACCATTAGAAGGAAACACTAAAAAGTAACCGTCCTTGTGAGCTATAGTATTTGGTTTTTCAGGGAGATAAGAGTTTTGTACTTCTTTGGCAGTGCTTCCAATTTTGATCTTTTTCTTGGTACGGTTGTTTAAATCGGTTGTTTTATGCAGGAAAATAACATCGTTATTTGTGAGACTTTCTAGACAAGAAAAAGAAGACTTTCCTTTTGTTTCCCACTTTAAGTTATAAAGCTCCCGTTTTTGATTTGAGATATTGATTTCTCCATTAAATCGAGTCACTTTTATGGGAGTGTTTTCGATTTGATCAGTAACATGAATCGTTGTGATTTCTTGAGCATTGGGTCGGTAACCTTCAAGGTATTTGGCATTAAAGCTTGCAACTTCTTTCGTGTAGGTATTGGAAGCTTGTTCTGCTAATAATTTGAAGGCTTTAATTCCTTCTACTTTGTCGGATTGAGCTATTATAATCGCCTCCAAAATTCGAGATCGTTCTTTCCATGCCATGGAAGTGGTAAATCTCCTGACTTTCTGAAGTTGAGTTTTCGCATTAGCTGTCAATCCCTGTAAGCTATAAGCGCAAGCTAAATTTAAATGTGTAGTAGGATGTTCTGGGTTATATTTTAGTGCTATTTCTAGTATATTAATTGCTTCAAACAATTTTTCTGATAATATAGTGGGAGTCTCTCCTGTACCATAAGGTATATGTTTGTACAAGCGAGAGTTAAGGTCAAGTTCAAGGGGATAGATCAAACTGGATTTATGATAGTTGACTCTTTTGATTTCTTCTAAAATAATACTGACTGCTTGATTATTTAAAATTTCTACATTTTCATATTCATTTAAGATATTTTGATAGCAATGTGAAGCGGGTATATATTCGCCAATAGCCATTAGGTAGTTAGCCGTTTCGTATAAACAAATTAATTCTTGTACTTTTTCTTCTACGCTGCTATTGATTGTTTGACGAATATTGAGACTAGGATAGCCATCAAGATCTTCTTTGAGTTTATAGCCTGCGTAAATTTTTTCTAATAACATTGACGAAATATTGAAGGTATTATACTTGGCTAGATAAGTGCTAAATAAACCATAAAAATCGGCTTCTCGTTCCTGTTCAATTTTGTCTCGAAGATCTTCTTTTTTGGGAAACTTAAAACAATTATAGTGCTTGTGCTTATTGTAATAATGAGCAAATTCATGTCCGATAATAACAGCTAAGGCATTAAGAGAATCTTTGTTAAAAGAAGTACAAATATCGTAAGCTGCTTCGTCTATGGTGATTAAGCGATCTTCTTCTATATAAGCGGCTACTTTCTTTTTTTTTGTGATTATTTGTATGCTAGGCAAAGAGCTTAAATTGCTGCCTAATACAGCCTTAGCAATATCGAAATAGACTTTTTGAACGGTTGCTTGTTTGTAATGGCTAGCAGGTAAAAAATCTCTTGCCTGCACAAAAGTTGTTATTAGGAAACTGATACAGCCTATGAAAATATATCTCATGATAGTGGGTTGTTTGGAGACTGTTTTGAATGAAGTAAATAATGCTAGAATAAACCTTATCATTATTTTCAAAACAGACTTTTAGGATCTAGGTAAATAATTTATTTCAGTTGTTCCAAAAGCTTTTTTGCATCTTGTTGAAAGCTAGCATTAGCATTGTTACTTAATGCTTGAAGTAAAGCTTTGGCGTCGTCCCTTTCATCTAAACGGATATGAGCATTAGCAAGATACCACTGAGCCTCATCAGTTAGTTCAGTATTAGGACTATTAGCTAATTTTTGAAGACTATTTTTTGCTTTAGTATTTTGATTATTCATTAGATAGCTAATACCAAGATACAATGGTGCTTCTAGTTCATCTGGATATTTGTTGAGGTGTTGTTCAAAATCTGGGATGGCCTTTTCATATTGTTTTGCTTTATACAATTTCATACATTCTTTAAGTGCTTTTAACTGTTCTTCGTCAGAAGCAAAACCTGGATTAACTATTTCTTTGTCTATTTCGGGAGTCAATACATCTTCGTAAGCAACTAGATTATTTGTAGAAGAGAAATTACCATTGATATCCCAAAAGAAAAAAGCACCAATCAGTAAAGCAATAGAAGCAGCTATTGCCATTGCTCTACGGCTAAAGAGTGAAATAACTTTGCCTGTTTTTTCTTGCTTCTCTTTAGTATCAAAGAATCCTTCTTGCTCTAATTCTCCTTCCACTTTCTTCAACTCAGCCCTAGTATTTTGTTCGCCAACTTGTTGGATGCCTTCTAAAATACTTGTTTCTCTTGCTACTTTTTCGGCGAAAGCTTTATCATTGGCTAAACGGTTTTCGAATAAATCTACTTGTTCTTCTTTCATGGTACCGTTGAGGTAGGCATGTATATCATTATGATTGAAAAAGAAACCTTCTGATTCAAGTTCTTGCTCAACAATTGATAATTGTGCTTTTAACTCTTTCTCACCTTGAAGGTTAATTCCTATTTGTAGATCAGAACTAGGTGTATTATCCCCAATACGTTCTACAGCCGCTTCGAATAATTCGATATCGTTTTTGAGTAGCGTTTCTACTTCTTTTACAACATCTGTTGAAAGAGTTTCTCCTTTTAGATACGCTAGAACGTTACTTGGAATTTCCTTTTTCATAATTACTTAATTTAAAATTATTGCTTAATAGCCTTTCGTAAACTTGCCATGCACCTAAATAATCGAATACGTACATAGTCTTTAGTGTACTCCATCATTTGAGCGATTTCTTCGTGTTTTAACTTCTGGTAATGGGCGAGCATAATTATTGTTTTGCAAGGCTCCCCAAGGTTCTCAATTTCTTTACGAACTAGTTCATACCTTTCTTCAATTTCAATAGTATCATCATCTTCTTCAGCGATAGTTATAAAATTTGATTCGTCGTCGTCGATGATATTTACTTCTTTGCCCATTTTGTCTCTAATGTATTTCAACCATATATTGCGACTGATAGAATATACATAAGTAGATATTTTAGAAGTTAGTTTAAAATCTGGCTTTTTTATCGCCTTTAGAAGTACGATCATACTATCTTGGAAAATATTTCTCGCATCATCTTCTTGGCCACTATTTAATAATATAAAATTTTCTACTTTTCCGAAGGCTAAACGATATACTTCCTTAAAAGCTTTATTGTCGCCTTTTTTTAATGCTGCTAGTAAACTATCTTCGTTTTTAAACATTTTGTGTATTGTCATTTTTTAGAGATTATTAACCCATGAATATACACAAAAACTATAAATCATCAAGTGCTCTTTTGCATTTTCAGTTCTTTATACCAACATTGCACAAGATGTTATCACTAAATTTTAAATTTTACTTAAAATGATAACATATTTATATTTTTGGTATTAAATAACAGTGCTATATCGTAGATTATTCTATATCTTAATTTCCCAAATGTAAATAATAAAATGAAAAAGATAGCAATATTAATTTTAGGACTATTTATTGGAAGTATTACTACTACTCAAGCTCAAACACCGAACAGAACAGGTTTGGTGTTTAATGATGACACCTATGATAAAGTGCCACATTTACCTGTTTACGAAGGCAAAAAATATAATAAGGTTCCTCCTTTTGTTAGTTTGCGAGAATATTGCCCCGTACCAGGCGATCAGGGAAATATGGCTTCTTGTGTGGGATGGGCTTCTGGCTACGGTGGTCTTACTATTGGTAAAGCGATAAAATTGGGAATAAAGGGGGCAGATAAAGTGACAAGTATTGCGCATTCTGCTCTTTATATTTACAATCAGATATTGCTAAATCCTGCTGATTGCGAAAGTGGAGCATATTTAAATACAGCATTTAAACTACTCAAGAACCAGGGAGATTGTTTGGCGACAGATTTTAATGATGGAGATGGAGACTGTCAAAAAGCAACTAAGCCCCTAAAAACAAAAGCAGCCAAATTTAGAATAAAAAACTATGCAGCAATTTTTAATTACGAAGATGACGCTGAGACTAAGATACTTCAAACAAAAAAATCTTTAGCCGATTCAATGGCAGTCGTCATCGGTATGGAGGTTACAACTAGTTTTTTTTTGATAGAAGAAGGCGAAAAAAGATGGAGTCCTGCTCTTTCTGAAGATACGCTTTATCGACATGCGATGGTTGTAGTAGGATACGATGAGTTGGGAAAAGAATTTGAAATTATGAATAGTTTTGGAACAGATTGGGGCGATGGTGGTTTTATAAAAATTAAATATACTGACTATGCTAAATTATGTCGCTATGCTATTCAAATGGTTTTGCCTGATGGAAAAGGAAAAGGATTTTCTTCAGCAGATGATTCAAATAGACTTGAAGGAGTGTTCGAATTTAGGAATATTACAGGTTATCAAAATGATGAAAGTGGAGGTGGAAGTTTGGAGCAAGGAGATGATTCTATATTAACCTATGAACCTATGGAAGTAGTCTACGATATAAAAGATAGGGTTTATTATGAAAAAAATAATAGAGCCAAAATAGGAGATAAATTTCAATTAGTAACTAAAAATATTCCTGCTGGAAAAAATGTTTATGTATTTAGTATCAACCCAGAAAATACACTTAGAGTACACTGGCCCAAAAGTTCAGCAGCTCATTATGTGCCCAGTAAGTTTGCTGAAATAATTATTCCTTCCAAAGGAAGTGCTTTTCAAATAGGAAGGGAAGGTGTCAATATTCTTTGTGTACTTTATAGCGATTTGAAAATTACGGACCTCAAAGAACGAAATAAACGGGTACAATCTGCAAAAGGAACTATTTATGAACGATTGCAAAACGGGTATGGCGATTTGCTAATTGCTCCTGATCGAATCAATTACCAGGAGACAGAAATGAATTTTAATTGTTTATTGAATGATCAAAATAATACTATTGTTCCATTAATTTTAGTGGTAGATACAAACGAAAAATAAAATACTACCTCTATCAAAAAATAGCCACTTTACCTTTTACAATATCTCCCTCGCTAGTGTTCAATCGAAGAATATAGTAGTAGGTAGCATCGGGTAATTTTTTACCCTTATAAGAGCCGTCCCAAGGAGAACTTGTTTGATAGTTTTTTTGTTCAAAAACGATATCTCCCCAGCGATTAAAAATGACAATATGATTGTCTGGAAAATCATCGACACAGTCAATAATGAAACTGTCATTAACGCCATCACCATTAGGCGTAAAGACGTCGGGAATTGGACAACCATTTATATCAATGGTAACTTCATCAACTGCTGTACAACCATTTGCATCAGTAATAGTTAACTGAAACGTAGTTTCGGTAAAAATAAATAATTCAGGATTTGGACAATCAGAACAGTCTAGGTATTCGCTAGGTGACCACTCGTAGCTAATGGGCTCTGTAGCGTTCATGATGGTCGGTTCGAGTTGGTAAGAACTATTTGCATTTATGCTAAAATCGTCACCTAAGTCGAGTAGGATAGGAG
>JAHDIP010000198.1:0-9398 GCA_020630735.1 Saprospiraceae bacterium
CGGGTCTTATTTTCAGTGAAGTTGTTTAAAAAGTATGTTGATAATTGAAGGTAAATGCTTGGATGTCAGGACAAAGCTCTTTTTGAGTTTCGTAGCCATAGCTACGGGACGAAAAAAAGCTGAAGG
Source organism: Saprospiraceae bacterium (assembly GCA_020630735.1). Taxonomy (GTDB): domain Bacteria; phylum Bacteroidota; class Bacteroidia; order Chitinophagales; family Saprospiraceae; genus JAHDIP01. The sequence goes on from JAHDIP010000198.1 coordinate 127, forward strand.
ACCTGGCTGCCAATGATTTGCCTGTAGATATACTGAAACCAAAGTGGTTTTGGGATTATCAAACGATTAAAGCTACTGAGAATCAAAGGATAGCTACCAATGATGATCCTTAAACTGAATACCAGTAGGTATATTAAGATACTTTTTAAACAACTTCTGTTATGACTTTCGTGTATTGTAAATTAAATTAGTTCCTTTTTTTCGGCTATTACTTAATTTTTTCTAGCACTTACCTGTGGGTAAAAAAAACTTAAAAAATGAAAAAGGTAAAGTACCTGTTATTAGTAATCATGTTAATCAATCTGAACTGTGCCCCTGAACCAAGTTCAACAAAAAATGATCATGCAAAAGATGAACGTTCTGTTAAACTTGATGAATATTTTAAAAAACTTGCAAAAATTAAACGATTTAACGGTGGAGTGTTTATTAAAAGTAATGATGAAATTGTGTTGAAAGAAATTTACAGTATGGCTGATAAGGAAAATAGTAGTTTTCAAGTAGATTTAGCATCTCAATTTGATATACATTCTATTTCGAAATTAATGAGTAAAGCATCTGTTATAAAAATGGAGGAACGTGGTCAAATTAATCGAAATGATAAGGTATCGAAATATATTTCAGATTATCCAATAGCTGATCAAATTACAATCCAACACTTGTTAGATAATCAATCAGGTTTACCAAGAGAATTGAGTATTGAAGATGATAACTTGATCGAAAAATCGCCAAAAGAATTGGTAGAATTAATAAAGAAAGAAAAACTTCTGTATCAACCTGGTAGCGAAAAATTATATTCTAACCTAGGCTTTGAATTACTGTATTATATCATTTCGGAAATAAGTGGAAAATCTTTTGTAAAATATTTAGATGATGAATATTTCACCCCATTAAATATGAATGATACTGGTGCTCATTTTCATTTAGACAAAAATAATTTAAAAAGAAAAGTTCGAAATCATCTAAAAAAAGATAACGAAATTATAGAAGTTCCCAACATAGAACGTGAAGGAAAAAATCAGGCTAGAATTTATTCGACGCTATCTGATTTAATGAAATTTATTGAAGAAATAAAAAAAGAAAATTACCGCCAACTATTAAATAAAGACAAAGGATATATAGGTTGGTCTGGTGGTGGTGAAGGAATTGTTTCTCATGCTAGAACATCTATCAACTCAAATTACGACCTCGTTTTTTTTTCGAATTACGACGAAATTCCTTTTAAAAAAATTCAAGATGATATAGAAAAAATCATGACAGGTAAGCCATATGAATTACCAAAAGAAATCAATAGGCAGGCCGTAAAAATAAAAAAAGAAACGATGCAGCGGTATGTAGGAAAATATGATATGGCAGAATTCAATCATCATGAATTTGAGTTCAGATTAGAAGACGATGATTTCGTCTTTTATCAAAATGGTGAACGCAATACAACTCTAAATGCCGAAAATGATAATACTTTTTTTGATGAACCATCATCAGAAGATATTTTTATCTTTAGACCAGATAAAGGAGAAAACTATAAACTTATCTATAAATTTAAAGGAACAGAAATAGTTGGTCTGAAAAAGTAATCAATAGCATATTGAAATCAAAATGGTTTTCGGATTGCTATTTTTCAGTTTTAATTTTTTTATATTTTTTTGGGCTAAAACTTGATTTTTATTTCATTTATCGCAATATTGCGATATAATTACTTTTTAGTAATGGAAAAACCAACACTGTAGGTGTTGATTTTTTTTGACCAAATCAATCGCAATATTGCGATTACATTATTTCACTCTAGTAAACCAAAAATACGGCGCCTTTTTTTGGGATGCTTACAAAATTAAAACTTATGAAAATTTTATTAGGGTTAGTAAGTTTAGCAACGATGGCTGCGGTAGCGTGCTGCGATTTACCATGTTGTCCTTTGGGCTGCTGCTAAAAGAAATGGCAGGGAGGATCATTAGTATCCTCCTTGTTATAATTCAAATTCTTTATTTGCCTTAAGTTTTTCTACTTCATGCACTAGATTCCTTTCGCTTCTCAAATATAAATAGTAGTAAAATAAAGACAAAGAAGAAAGAAAATGCCATACACTATGCAACTGAAAATAACTCATAGCATTACAAAAAACCTTATCAAGTGCGTAAAAAGAAACTGCAAAAGTAGCCGTAACAATACTTACTAAAATATAATTTGTGGTGTAGTCTTTTACATGAAAAATAAGATGGTAAGCTGTTGAAAAAATCAAGGCTGCTGATAAAGATGCTATCACATAGTAGGCAGAATCTTGCCAGAAGTTTATCGTAAAAATATAAATGGACAAGAGCAAAAAGAAAACAAATAGTAAAGAACCATAAAAACTAAAATAGGGTTTATTGAGATAATATTTTGCTGCAATAATTTTGTGAATGGTATAATAAAGAGGGAATAATATACTAGCGTAAACACCTGCCATATCTAGCTGCGAAAACAAATCTAATAATGAGGCATGATATAGCGAACTACAAATAAAGAGTAGAAAAAAACAGATACCATAAATTATACTATACTGATAATTAGCTATTAATAAATTGGGCGAGGCTTCTGCCCGTTTTCGATCTCTTAAAGCCATGATAAAAATCTCGACACTAAAAAACAAATAAAAAATATTGCTGATAGTATTGAGCGGCTGACGAATAACAGCATTGGTGATCTGAAATTCACATAATTGGTTTTCTGCTAATTGATAATTCGAAAAAAAATAGGACCAGAAGACGGTACCTTTAAACCAAAAATTTAACGGATAGAAGATGGCGATTACCACCAAGCATACAAATAAAGGTAGTGTTTTAGAATGAATAAATCTTACGATCTGGGTCATGTTCTACTAAGGATTACAGTCTTTTAGACCTAGTGGTATTCAGTTTAGGGATCATCATTGGTAGCTATCCTTTGATTATAGGCAGCTTTAAACGTTTGACAATTCCAAAACCACTTTAGTTTCAGTTTATAATGGGATGAACTTCGTAAACAAAGATACACCTTTTTTATAAAAATGTAAATGGTTCTTTGTCTTAGAATTGACTTAAGGATGCAGCTTTTTATTCCAAAAATTAAAATAACTCCTCCAGTGATTTACTTATTTTCGTTTTTACCATTTCTGTCAATTTGTCTTCGAGGATACCAAACTCAGAACGCTGATAAGTCTTTTCGATTTGAGCATTATTGAGGTAGTTTATTGTATCGCTAAGTTTAGTAAGTGATTGGATAATATGCGATGATATCAGTATCGTTTTATTAGATGCTCTTAGACGTTCAAGAATTTGGATGATTTTTTCATTACTTTCAATATCTACACCATTGAATGGCTCATCTAAAATTAAGATAGGTCGATCTAGTAAAAGAATCCCCATAAAGGCCAGTTTCTTTTTCATCCCCGTAGAATAATTATCAACCAACTCATCAAGTGGCAAATCAAATAAGTTATTCCATTTATGGATTAATGCTTCATCGGTATTTGTTGCGAGTACTTGAAGATATTCGTAAGCCTTGATAAAGGGATAAAAATAATTTTCCGTTTCTAAATAACCAATATCTTTAAAGCTTAATGGCTGATCGTTAAATGACAACTCCCCTCCTACTGGTTTTAGGAAACCATAGATCGAACGAAAGAGTGTTGTTTTACCAGCACCATTCATTCCTAAAATACCATGTATTTGCCCAGCTTGACAATTCAGGTTCAAACCATCTAAAACCAAAGTCTGGTTGTATCCTGCTTTTAAATTACGAATGTTCAGCATAATAATAATTGATATTTTGATAAGCCTTTTTCCAAAAATAAATAATCGCAATAATACTACCTATTGTAAATAAAGGCATAAAAAATCCGAGGCTAAATAATCCGACAGCAGTACTATTCATTACCCGTTTCCGACTAGGACGATAGCGTGCATATTTGTACACTATACTAAAAATTAAACTCGCCATAGAAAAAGCAACAACTGCTAAAAGAAGATACCAATAGGTACTATAAAAAAATAAAAAAACGAGCATCAGCGGTAATAAAAATAGGAGCTGAAGAATAGTATAGGTTTTTATTTTTTGGGTAACAATATGCCCCTTCAATTGCAATGCAACAATCATATCTTTATCTTCTAATGGATCAAATAAGGAACAGATGATAAAGCTTAAAATAATAATTGGAATTAACGGAACAGCGGGAGAAGCGTATGAAAAGACTAAGCCCATCAAATAAGGTATTAGAAATATCGCAAAGTATTGCCGAACACCACTCTTGTATTCAGTTGCTATAGTTGGCAACCAATTTAGAGAAAGTTTCATTGTCCAAATTTGGCTACTCATAAGTCCTGCTTTCACAAAAACAATTGGTACTATCCCCAAAAAAATAACAGCGATAAATAACCACTGTTGAGCAATTATAAAAAGTGTAAATACAGGAATGAGTAGCAAGGAATATTCCGCAAGAAAAAGAGCTGGCAAGGATATATCTAAAAGTTCTAAAAATTGCCGATCAGGTCGCTTCATATGTATCATCCAAACAAAAAGTACGATCAAAATAGTAGGCAAAAAAGAATCGGTGGTTAATAAATTATCGATCAACTGTAGCCCTAATCCTGATAATATAAATAGCAAGACCAATACATAGCCCCAACCAATGGATTCAATAAAACGGAAAGCTTGTTTGAAACGTATTTGTAGTAGTTCTTGCAATTAGATTTTTTTGAGTTACTAGTAAAGAACGGCAAAATAACTCCTTCATTGAGTAGTTTACTTTTTTATAGACCAATGGTCATTTCTGTTCTATTAACTTACTGATGTAGAAGTTTTGATTCTGCTAAAACCTTTCCATTGTTATCAAGTACTGTTAACAAATAGACACCTGCTACAAGGTTTTGAAAATCTAGTTTCGCTTTTTTGATATCACCTATAGGAATTCTTTTAAGCAATCGTCCTTTTACATCATAAATAATTATTTGCTCAGCAGAAGGAAGTAATCGAGTATCAACAATAGTTTCATTTATAAAAGGATTCGGAAAAATATTAACTTTACTTCCAGAAAAATCGCTAGTATTTAAGGGTAACAATTTTATATCAAACCAGAGACTATCTTTTTGCTTTAAGTCAATAGATATCAATTCGTCGTAATACCCTTCTGCCGTAATTTTTAACGTATATGTTCCTTCCATTGTTCCATAAGCAAAGCGAGCATCTAAATCCAAAGGAATGGTATCTGTAAGTTCAAGCAAGCTAGCTGTTGCATTGAGCAGTTTTTCATCTGTTGCAAAATCACTTATTTCACCATAAATACGACCTGCATAAGTATCATTAAATGTCCATACAAACAAACCTTTTGTTCGGTCACCGCCAATTATTTTTCCTGATGGGAAATAAGGACAAGCAGACCACAAGCCCTTAAAACCTCCACTTTCGCCTTCGTAAGTATCATAATAACCAACCTCAACAGGTACCGCAGGATCAGCAATATCGAGTACACGCAGCCCTTCGGTATTATGTGAAAAAAAGACAAAATCTCCACGCACATATGGATTATGCGTTAAGCTTAATTCATTAGCGGTATAAGTAGCTGCCACATAAAAATCGTCTAAATTTTCGATATTTACAACATGAGCAGGTAATCCATCTAGCTCTTCAGATACAATTAAATATCGGTTGTCTTCAGTCAACCAAGAACTATGCACATTGCTTTCGATACCATTAATACGCGTCAATAAAGTTGGAGTCGTTTTGTCTGAAATATCTAGCACATCTATCGTTCCTTCAAAAAAAGCAGCTGCATAAATTCGGTTTCCTTTTACATGACAATCATGGATATAATAGCCTGGATTATAGAGACCGACTTCTACAGGATTGGAAGGGTCAGAAACATCTAAAATATGTATTCCTTGCGTTGTAGAAGTTCCATTAATATAAATATACGGTGCATCACTATAAATATCTCGTTGCAAAATATGCCCTTTTGTAAAAGTTTCTGAATAAGTTGTCACTAAAGATATTCGCTCAGGCAATTCGGACAAATTGATTACTTGTAATCCAGTAGAGTCGCTAGGTCCTTCAGTCGTTACATAAGCATAATCACCTAGTACCGTTATTTCTCGCCAATTACTAGACGGTCCACTTACAAAACCTAATTCTTCAATCGCTAATGGATCATCTATGCTATAAACAGCAAGTCCTGATTTAGCACCAATTAGAGCATATTCACTTCCGTCAGCTCCTATATAAGACCAAGAACCTGAATAGCGCTCATCCCCTCGATTTACTAAGCCAAACAATTCTACATTTAAGGATTCCTGTGCTAAACTGGTTAGGCTAATTGACAATAAAAAAAGTATAAAATTATATTTCATTTTAGCGAATCTTGTGAAATAGCAAGATACACAATATTAATACTACGAATTGTAAGATTAAAAACAAAAGCATATAGCAAATAAAAATAAATCAAAATACGTTAATTTCTATATTGATTAGGAATGAGGATTAAATAAAGAAGTTGTTTAAAAAGTATGTTGATAGTTGAAAGTAAATGCTTGGTTGTCAGATCGAAGCTCTTTTTGAGTTTCGTAGCCATAGCTACGGGACGAAAAAAAGCTGAAGAGTCTGGCTCCTAATGATTTGCTTGTAGACATTAAGATACTTTTTAAACAACTTCAAAGTTTAGATTCAATTTTTTTATTCTCCATAAGGTTATCTTGGCTATTTCTTTATCTTTGTTTGATGATCATTTTAATCTCACTAAAAGTGGGCAGACCATTGAGAGTATGTTTTAAAATTTGATTTGGAAAAAATAGAATAATCAAAATAATTGATCAATTCATCTTAAATGCTTTCTGCTTTACAAGGATTTAAGAACCTGAAGTCGGTATAAAAATCTCATTTAGCTCGCTAAACCTGCCTTTGCCGGCAGGTAGGTTCTATTTTAAGTCCTTACTCAGAATCCTAAATCGTTGAAAAGCAGTTCGCAAAATTTTAAAACATACTCTAAGAAAATAAATATAGACGCATGAAAACATTTATTCTTTTATTTTGTTCCTTCCTTTTTTTGACTTCATCAATACAAGCTCAAGAAGTCTTACGTTTGAGTCTTGAAGAAGTAATCGTACTAGCGCAAAGCGATGCTCCTGATGCCCTATTAGCAAAAACCAAATTAAGTAATGACTATTGGCGGAATCAATCCTATTTATCAAATTTTAAACCACAGATTAGTCTAGATGCGACACTGCCTAGCATTAATCGTTTGATACAACAGATTCCCCAACCAGATGGATCTTTTCAATATAAGCAACGAGCATTTATGACCAATAGTTTTGGCGTTTCCTTAGAGCAAGATATCGTAAAAACGGGCGGCTCTGTTTTTGCTACGACAGGTTTGGAACGACAAGACCTATTTGCTACTAATGGTGTGGATGCCTCTCAATCATATCTTTCTACACCTATTTCCATCGGATTTCAACAACCACTTTTTAGTTTTAATGCACTAAAATGGGCAAAGAAAATAGAGCCTCTTCGCTACAAAGAAGCTACTCGTGATTATGCAGGGAAGATGGAACAAATTGCCTTCGAAGCTGCACAATTATTTTTTAATGTATACATTAACCAAATAAATCTACAGGCTGCACAAAATGAAAAATCAAATGCAGACACCTTATATAATATATCGAAGGGGCGCTTTAGTGTTGGACGTATTGCCGAAACGGAGTTATTACAAATTGAACTTAGTGTAATGAATGCCGATACTCGAGTATCTCAGGCAAAATTGGATTTACAAGGTGCTACAGAAAACCTTCGTAATTATTTAGGCATTAGCAAACAAGTAACTTTTGATCTATCTCCTCCAACTGATATTCCCGATTTTGAAATTGACTCTAAATTAGCATTGGAACAAGCCTATAATAATAGAAGTACCACCATACAATTTGAGCGACGACTAAAAGAAGCAGAACAAGAAATTGCTCAAGCCGAAGGCAATACAGGGCTTATTATGAATATAAGTGGTTCTTTTGGTCTTAGTCAAACCGCTACTACCTTTGGTGAAGCCTATGCCAATCCAATAGATCAGGAACAATTAAGGGTTGGAATTAACCTACCAATTGCAGATTGGGGAAAAACGAAAGCACAATTAGAGATTGCTCAATCCAATTTTGAGTTAGAACAAATGAATATCCGTCAGGAAAAAATATCGTTTGAGCAAGAAATTTTAATTAAAGTTCAACAATTCGATTTGGTACGTAGGCAAGTAGAATTATCTAATAGAGCTTATGAGGTATCACAAAAAAGAGAGGATATCACTAGAAAACGCTATTTTATAGGTAAAATTGGTATTACAGAATTAAATATTGCTATACAAGAAAAAGAAAATGCACGCCGTACTTTTATGAGTGCACTTCGCAACTATTGGATCGCTCATTATGAGCTTAGAGCTTTGACTTTATATGATTTTGCAAATGGCGAAACACTATTTAAACGAGTAGAAGGATATTAATTCTTTATACATATCTTTGGACTTATGAATCGTCAATTAGACTTTAGAGATGAACGACCCAACCCTGACCAACGATTAGAACAGGTTTTAGCAAATAGATACCCCATATCATTACTGTTAGATGGTGTCATTAATCAAGGAAATATTGGAATGCTTTTTCGGTTAGCTGATGCTGCCCGCTTAGATACTGTTTACTTGTATAACATGAAAATAGATATCAATAAAAGAAAAATAAATAAAGCAGCACGTTCTACTATCTCTACTATTACTTATCAACATCTAAATAACCTAGAAGAATTAAATAATCTAAAAAAATCACATCAACTCGTAGCCCTAGAAAAAACAACGTCAAGTGAGTTATATACTAACTTTTCACCTCAAAAACCCGTTATAATAGTTGCAGGATCAGAAAAACATGGTATTTCGAAAGAAGTATTAGAAAGCGTCGATACTAGTATTTATATCCCCATGCACGGCCTTAACACATCTATGAATGTAGCCTGTGCAGCGAGTATAGCTATTTATTCGTTATTAGATAAGATACTTCAATAATGACCAAAACTACTTCAAATACTTTATCATATTATACTTTTAGGAGCATCATATGATAAAAAACAACAATTTTATCTTCTATAAGGCATTAAAATTAATATAAATGTCATAAATTTGTTTTTGCATTTCATTCTAACATATTTCATATTATACTTTTTTTGTTATTATCTATTATAATTGTATTTTAGGCGAAATTTTCAATAACCAATAAATAAATATCCCTTTTTATTTAAAA